>JACCRH010000141.1 GCA_013813675.1 Gemmatimonadales bacterium | reverse complement strand
ATCTCAACGTGGCGGTGCAGGGCGAGGGTGGCAGGGCGGGATCGGCGGGCCCGCGCCGGCGGCGGCTGCGCGACGCCCTGGTGGTCGCGGAAGTGGCGCTCTCCGCCTTGCTGGTGATCGGCGCCGGGCTGCTGCTCCGGAGCCTGCACAACCTTCGCGCCGTCGACCCGGGATTTCGGACCGAGCAGGTCATGAAGCTCGACCTTCGGCTGCCCGAGGCCCGCTACCCCCAGTCGTTCTCCGACTATCCCAACTGGAGCCAGATCACCGCATTTCACGCGCGGCTGGTGGAGCGGACGGCCGGCCTGCCCGGCGTTGTCGAGGCCGCCGTCGCGGGCTCCCACCCCCTCGACCCGGGGTTCACCACCAGCTTCGTGATCGACGGACGGGAGGGCGAGGCGGAACAGCAGCCGGAGATCTCCATCCGGCCGGTGACCTCCGGGTACTTCGGCACGCTTGGCGTGCCGCTTCGGCGCGGCCGGATGCTGGATCAACGGGACGGGTCGGGAGCACCTCCAGTCCTGGTGATCAACGAGGCCGCCGCGCGGCGGTTCTTCGCCGGCCGCGATCCGCTGGGGCAGCGGATCTCCTTCTGGGGCCACAGCCGTGAAGTGATCGGCGTGGTGGCCAACGAGCGCTTTCGCGGACTCGGAGAGGCGGCGCCCCCCGCGGCCTACCCGCCCATCGCCCAGACCCCGCTCGCCGAGGCGACCCTGCTGGTCCGCGCCACGGGAGACCCGGCGGCGCTGGTGCCGGCGCTCCGCGAGGCGGTCTGGAGCCTCGACCCTGACCTGGCGCTGTCCGGTGTCGAGCCGCTCGACCGGACGCTGTCGGACTCGATCGCGCGGCCTCGATTCACCACCCTGCTGCTCGGCATCTTCGCCGCTCTGGCCGTGCTGCTCGCCAGCATCGGGATCCACGGCCTGCTGGGGTACGCGGTGGTGCAGCGGACCCGCGAGATCGGCATCCGCCTCGCGCTTGGCGCCCCGCGCCACCGCCTGCTGGGCGAGGTCGTGGGCCGGGGTGTCGTCCTCACCCTCTTCGGTGTCGGGCTCGGACTGCTCGGCGCCGTCGGGCTCGCCCGGCTGCTCCGGGGTCTGCTCTTCGGCGTGGCGCCGACCGACCCCGCGATCTTCGCGGCGACACCACTCATCCTCGCGGCCGTAGCGGTGCTGGCAAGCTGTCTTCCCGCCCGGCGGGCCACCCGGGTGGATCCCATGATCGCCCTCCGGAGCGAATGATGTCCGACCTGCTTCGCGACTTGCGCTACGCGCTGCGCTCGCTGCTCAAGTCTCCCGGGTTCGCCCTCATCACGGTCGTCACCCTCGCGCTCGGCATCGGCGCGAACACCGCGATCTTCAGCGTAGTGAACGCGGTGCTGCTGCGTCCGCTGCCGTTCCGCGAACCGGAGCGTCTCATCCTGGTGCGGGAGACCTACAGCGGCGGCCTGGTGGGCAGCGTGAGCGGCCCCAACTTTCTCGACTGGCAAAGCCGCGGCCGCAGCTTCGAGGGCATGGCCGCGAGCCGCGGCACCGCGCTCGCGATGGTGGGCGAGGGCGAGCCGGAGGAGGTACGCGGAGCCCTGGTCTCGGCGGATTTCTTCCGGGTGCTGGGTGTGGAGCTGCTGCTGGGACGTGGTTTCGCGGCGGGGGAGGACCGGGGCGAACCGAGCGTCGCGGTGATCGGCGAGCGGATCTGGCGCGACCGCTACGGCGCCGCGCCGGATGTGGTGGGACGGACGATCCGGCTCAGTGGGCGGGCGTACGCCATCGTCGGGGTTACGCCCGACGGAATGAACTACCCAGGACGGCGGGACGTGTGGCTTCCTTTCGGCTTCGGAACCGGGCAGGACACCGCTCGCGGGTCGCACTCTTACGACGTGCTCGGCCGGCTCAAGCCCGGGGTGGACATCGAGGAGGCGCGGAACGATCTGGCTACCGTGGCCCGCGCCCTCGCGACCGAGTATCCGGAGACCAATACCGGCCGCGGCATCGTGACGATCCCTCTAGGCGAAGACACTACCGGGCCGGCGCGCCCCGCGCTTCTGGTACTCAGCGGAGCGGTCGCGCTCGTCTTGCTCATCGCCTGCGCCAACGTGGCGAACCTCTTCCTCGCGCGCGCGGTGGGCCGCCAGCGGGAGATCGCCGTTCGGGCGGCGCTGGGCGCCGGGCGCTGGCGACTGGCGCGCCAGGTCATGGCGGAGGCGGCCGCCCTCACCACGGCAGGCTGCATGGTCGGGATTGTGCTGGCCGGGTGGGCGGTGGACCTGTTGGTCGCGCTGGCGCCGGCGGGGATTCCGCGCGTCGAGGCAGTGGGGATCGACGGAACCGTGCTCGCGTACGCGATCGTGATTTCCACCATCGTAGGGATGGCCTTCGGGGTCATCCCGGCCCTCTACGTCGCTGGTCAGGATCCGGCCGACTCGTTCCGCGGCGAGTCACGCACGGCCAGCGGAAGCAAGCGACGGAGCCGTCTTCGCACGGTCCTGGTGGTCGCCCAGATTTCGCTCGCGCTCGTGCTTCTGGTGGGCGCCACGCTCCTTATCGTCACCGTCCGACGGCTCGGTGCGGTGGACCCGGGTTTCCGACCAGAAGGCGTTACCAGCTTTCAACTCGGGCTCACCAGCGCGAAACGCGCGGACGCGACGACCCAGCGCGCTTTCCTGGCGCGAGTGATCGAGCGGCTGGAGGCCATCCCCGGCGTCTGGCACGCGGGGGCGGTGTTCTTCCTGCCGCTGGGTTCGGGCCAGGTCAACGGCGACTTCTCCGTCGAGGGCCAGCCCCCGGCCGCGCCGGGACAGGAGCAGTTCGCGGACTACCGCCTGGTGGCCGGCGACTATCCGCGTACCGTCGGCGTCTCCCTGGTGGGCGGGCGATTCCTGGAGCAGTCGGACGGCGCGGGCGCGGCTCCGGTGGTGCTGGTGAACCAGGCTCTGGTCCGCAAGTACTTTGGCGGCGAGAACCCCTTGGGACGCCGCATCACCTTCGGCAGTCCGGATAGCACGTCGGTGTGGCGCGAGGTCGTGGGGGTGGTGGGTGACGTGCGGCATCTCGGGCTCACCGCCGATCCGGTGCCGGAGATCTACACGCCGATTCGGCAACTCGCTCCCGACGACTGGGCGAATTTCGCCGAGATCCCCATCTCGTTCGCGGTGCGGAGCGAGACGCCGTTCGCCCGGCTGGCACCCGAGATCAGGCGGGCCGTGCGTGAGGTGGACCCGGAGCAGCCGATCTCCCGGCTGCGGGAGGCGACCGAGCTGCTCTCGGACGCCCTGGCCCGGCAGCGATTCAGCAGGCTGCTGCTCGTGCTCTTCGGAGGTCTCGCGCTCACCCTCGCCGCGATCGGGGTGTACGGCGTGATGGCGCACGCGGTGAGTCAGCGCACCCGGGAGCTCGGCATCCGGCTGGCCCTCGGCGCCCACCGGGGCTCGGTCCGCGCCCTCGTGCTCCGGCAGGGCCTCGGGATCGCCCTGCTCGGCATCGGGCTCGGCCTCGCCGGCGCGCTCGCGTTGGGCCGCCTCCTCACCAGCCTGCTGTACCAGGTGAGCCCGGCCGACCCGCTGGTTCTGGCCGCCGCCGCCCTCACCCTGTCGGGAGTCTCCGCCCTCGCCTGTCTCGTTCCCGCCATCCGTGCCACGCGGGTGGACCCCATGGACGCCCTCCGGAGCGAATGATGAGCACGCTCGGTCACGACCTGCGGTACGCCTTGCGCGCGCTGCGCCGCACCCCGGGCTTCACCGTCGCCGCGGTCACCGCGCTCGCGCTCGGGATCGGGGCCAGCACCACGATCTTCACGGTGGTGAACGGCGTGCTGCTCCGCCCGCTTCAGTACGAGGCGCCGGACCGGCTGGCCAACATCTGGAACGACCTGGGCGAAGGCGCGCAGTCGCTGCCCGCGGTGTCGCCGCTCGATTTTCGCGACTACAAGCAACGCAGCCGCAGCTTCGAGGACTTCGCGGCCGCGGCCGAAGGCAACGTCGCCAACCTGCGGGGCAACCTCACCGGAGACGGCGAGCCGGAGCGGGCCGACATCGTGACGGTGACCGCCAATTTCTTCCCGCTGCTCGGCGTGCGCCCGATCCTCGGGCGTCAGTTTCTCCCGGAGGAGGAAGTGGTGAACGGCCCGCACGTGGTGATGCTGAGCCACCGGCTCTGGCAGCGCCGCTTCGCCGGCGATCCGGCGCTGGTGGGGAAGACCATCCAGGTGGACGGCGTGGGCCACGAGGTGATCGGTGTACTGCCGCCCGACTTCAGCCTTCAGCTTCCAGCCGAGGCCTTTCAGGTGACCGACGGCGACCTCTGGGCGCCGATCCAGTTCGACTACGGCACCCCGCTGCCGCGGAACCTGACCTTCTTCACCGTGTTCGGCCGGCTGGCGCCGGGCGTGACCTTCGCGCAGGCCCAGGCCGAGATGAACCTCATCGCCGAACAGTTCCGGTCGGAGTTCAAGGAGCACGCCGCGTCGAAGCTGCGCATCCGCGTCGTGCCGCTGCACTACGATGTGGTGAAGCATGCCCGCCCCGCGCTGCTGATCCTGCTCGGCGCCGTGGGCATGGTGCTGCTCATCGCCTGCGCCAACGTGGCCAACCTGCTTCTGGTGCGGGGCACCACCCGCCAGGCGGAGTTCGCTCTCCGGACGGCCCTCGGCGCGAGCCGGGGGGCCATGGTGCGGCAGGTGTTGACCGA
Organism: Gemmatimonadales bacterium; assembly: GCA_013813675.1. Lineage (GTDB taxonomy): Bacteria > Gemmatimonadota > Gemmatimonadetes > Gemmatimonadales > GWC2-71-9 > CAVVWJ01. The sequence goes on along the minus strand of JACCRH010000141.1, from coordinate 6,021 downwards.
GAGCCTGCTGCTGGCGGTGGCCGGTGGCGCGCTGGGCCTCGCCATTACGGTCGCGGCGCTGGGGGTCCTGCGCCGGCTCCATCCGGCCAACCTGCCCCGGCTGGCCGAGGTGCAACTGGACGCGACGGTCCTGCTGTTCACGGCGGCGATCTGCGCCACGACCGCGCTGCTCTTCGGGCTGGTGCCGGCGCTCCGCGCCGCGGCGGCCGACCCGCAGGAGCAGCTCAAGGTTGGGGGCCGCAGCGGCACCGCGGGGGCGCGCCGCCGGGGCCGCAATCTTCTCATCGTCGCCGAGGTGGCGCTCTCGGTGATGCTCCTGGTGGGCGCCGGGCTCCTGATCCGCAGCTTCCTGGCGCTGCAGCGGGTGGACCCGGGGTATGACGCGGCCGACGTGCTCACCTTCGAGCTGTCGATGCCGTTCGGCAAATACCAGGGAGGCGGGGCTCGCCGGGCGTTCTTCCGCGATCTCAGCGGGCGGCTCGAGGCACTGCCCGGCATCACCAGGGTGGGCATTGTCTCCCAGCTTCCGCTCACCGGCAGCGGGCCGCTCTCGCCGTTCGCTTACAACGAGGAGACCGCCCGCAACTTCGAGAGCGTCACCGCCGACGGGCGACAGATCTCGCCGGAGTACTTCGAGGCGATGGATGCCCAGCTCATCGCGGGGCGCACGTTCACCTACCAGGACTCGGCCGGCACCCCACCGGTCATCATCGTCGACGAGAGCCTCGCCAACCTGGCGTGGCCAGGGGAGAACCCGGTCGGCAAGCAGCTCCAACTGGCGCCCACCGGCGAGGAGAACGCCTTCTCCGAGGTGGTGGGGGTGGTGGAGCACATGCGCCAGCACGATCTGACCCGGAACATCCTGCACCAGATCTATTATCCCATCGGGCAGGGCACGCCGACCGTAATGACCTTCGTGGTGGAGACGGCGCTGGATCCGGCCAGCCTGGTGCCGAGCGTGCGGCAGACGGTCGAGTCCATGGATCCGGACCTGCCGGTGAGCCGGTTGACGCCGATGAGCGCCTACCTCTCCGAGGGGCGGGCCCAGGCGCGGTTCAGCCTGGTGCTGATGACGGTCCTGGGGGCGGCGGCGCTGCTGCTCACGGCAGTGGGCGTATTCGGCGTGATCTCGTACTCGGTGAGTCAGCGGACCCGCGAGTTCGGCATCCGGCTGGCGCTGGGCGAGGATCCCCGGCAGACCAAGCTCAGCGTCGTGCTCGGGGGAATGCGGCTGGTGCTGCTGAGCATCGGCATCGGCTTGGCGGGCTCGCTGGTGGTCACCCGGCTGATCGCGGGGTTGCTGTATGAGGTGCGGCCGGCCGACCCGATCACCTTCGCGGGGATCGGCCTGCTGCTGGCGGTGGTGGCGCTGCTCGCGTGCTACCTTCCGGCCCGGCGTGCGACGCGGGTGGATCCTGCCCTTACGCTCCGTAGCGAATGATGTTCCGCCCCGGCCACGACTTGCGCTACGCTTTGCGCTCGCTGGGCCGCGCGCCCGGCTTCACGGTCGCAGCCGTCGCGACGCTCGCGCTCGGGATCGGAGCGACCACCGCAATCTTCACGGTGGTGAACGGGGTGCTGCTCCGGCCGCTGCCGTACCCGCACGCGGATCGGATCGCGAACATCTGGAATGACCTGGGTGAAGGCGCCCAGTCGCTGCCTGCGGTATCGCCAGCGGATTTCAGGGACTATCAACAACGCACCCGTGCCTTCGACGCATTCGCGGCCGCTTCCGATGGCGACGTCGTCGACCTGCGCGGCAACCTGACCGGCAGCGGTGGCGCCGAGCGGGTGACGATGAACACGATCACGGCGAACTTCTTCCAGCTTCTCGGGGTGCGTCCCGCCATCGGACGTGCGTTCCTGCCGGAAGAAGAGGTAGTGCACGGGCCGCACGTGGCGATGATAAGCAACGGCCTCTGGAAGCGTCGGTATGGTGGCGATCCGTTACTGGTGGGGCGGACGATCGAGATCGATGGCGGCGGCTATACGGTGGTGGGGGTGTTGCCGGAAGGCTTTCACCTGCTGCTTCCCCCGGAGGCGTATCTGGTGACGGACGCGGAGGTGTGGACGCCGCTCCAGTACGATTACGCAAATGCGCCGCCGCGGAACTTCACCTTCTTCACCGTGTTCGGTCGCCTGAAGCGGGGGGGCAGCTTCGCCGAGGGGCAGACGGACATGGACCGCATCGCCGCCGAATTCCGGAAGGAGTTTCCCGAGCACAAAGCGTCGAATCTCCGGATCCGGGTGGTCCCTCTGCAGCAGGACGTCGTGAAGCAGGCACAGCCGTCGCTGCTCATCCTCATCGGCGCGGTTGGCCTCGTGTTGCTCGTTGCCTGCGCCAACGTAGCCCATCTGCTGCTCGTGAGAGCCACGGCCCGCGATGGCGAGTTCGCGCTCCGTGCCGCGCTCGGCGCGAGCCGGTGGGCCGTCACTCGGCAACTCCTGACGGAGAGCCTGGCCCTGGCGGTCGGTGGAGGGGTCCTCGGAATCATCGTCTCGGAGGGGGCGATCGCGACGCTGCGCGCCCTGCATCCGGCGAATCTGCCGAGACTGGCCGAGGTCGGCACCGACCTGCGCGTCCTCGCTTTCACTGCGGTCCTGTGCATTGCGACGGCGGTGGGTTTCGGCCTGGCGCCCGCTCTCCAGGCATCCCGCGCCGACCAGCGCACCCCAATGCAGGCGGCCGCGCGGGGCGCCGGCGGGCGCAGGCGGGGTCTCCGCGACCTGCTGATCGTCGGAGAAGTGGCGATGTCGGTCGTGCTGCTGGTAGGTGCCGGGCTGCTCATCCGGAGCTTCATCGCGCTCCAACAGGTGCGTCCCGGCTTCGACGCGGCTGACGTGCTGACGTTCCAGCTTTCGTTCCCGTCTCTCACGTATCCGCAGCCGACCGGTCGCTCCAGCTTCCTGAAGCAGCTGGAGACCCGGCTCCTGGCCATTCCGGGCGTGCGGAGCGTCGGCGGGGCCTCGCAACTTCCCCTCACTGGCAGCGGCACGCTCCAGCCGTTCGCCTACGACGAGGAGACTGCGCGCAACTTCGAGCGAGTCACCGCCGACTTCCGAAACGTGTCCAACGGCTACTTCGCCGCGCTGGATACGCCCCTACTCGAGGGGCGGTACTTCACCGATCAGGACCGAACTGGTGGGCCGCTCGTGATCATCGTCGACGAGACTCTGACCAAGCTCGCCTGGCCCGGGCGGAGCGCGGTGGGACGGCAACTTCAGATTGCTCCCACGGGCAGCCGGGATATGTACGCCGAAGTGGTCGGTGTGGTCGAGCACCAGCGGATGCACGATCTGGCTCGCGCCACGCTGCCGCAGATCTACGGACCGTTCGGTCTATGGACACCACGCACGGTCTCGGTGGCGGTGGAGGCGTCGGTCCCGCCGGCGAGCCTCGCCGCCCAGGTCCGGCTAGCGGTGACCTCGCTGGACAAGGACGTGCCGGTGGACCGACTCACGCCAATGGAAAGCTACGTCGGGGAAGGGCTGGCGCAGGCACGGTTCAGCCTCGTTCTCATGACGGTGCTCGGCGCCGTGGCGCTCCTGCTGACGGCGGTGGGCGTGTTCGGTGTCATCTCCTACTCGGTGAGCCAGCGGACCCGCGAATTCGGCATCCGGCTGGCGCTGGGCGAGGACCCGCGGCAGACCCGGCGGAGTGTCGTGGTCGGTGGGATGCGTCTGGTCCTGATGAGCATCGGGATCGGGCTGGTGGGCTCGCTGGTAGTCACCCGGCTGATCGCGGGGTTGCTGTATCAGGTGCGGCCGGCCGACCCGATCACCTTCGCGGGGATCGGCCTGCTGCTGGCGGTGGTGGCGCTGCTCGCGTGCTACCTTCCGGCCCGGCGGGCCACACGGGTGGACCCGGCGCTAATGCTGCGGAGCGAGTGACCCTGCATGTCATCCCGAGCGGAGCGAGGGATCGGCCGGCTCATGAGAGTGAGCATCGCGTCTCACGCTCATGGGCGATCCGATCCCTCGCTCCGCTCGGGATGACACAATGGCACACCACCACTCTTTGAGGACGTCCCCGTGATCCGACTCGCGAATCTGGAGCGCTACTTCGAGGCCGGCCCCACCCGCACCTACGTGCTCCGGCGCATCAACCTGGAGATCCGCGAGGGTGAGTTTCTCACCATCATGGGGCCGTCCGGGGCGGGGAAGTCCACCCTGCTCAGCATCCTGGGCATGCTCGACAACAGTTGGACCGGCGAGTACTGGTTCCTCGACCAGGCGGTACACCAGCTATCCACCAAGAAGCGAATCGAGCTGAACAAGAAGTACATCGGCTTCGTGTTCCAGAAGTACCACCTGATCGACGATCTCACGGTGTACGAGAACCTGGAGATTCCGCTCTCCTATCGCGACGTCAAGCCCAAGGAGCGCGCCGCGATCGTGGCGGAGACGCTGGACCGGTTCCAGATCGTCGGCAAGAAAGACCTCTATCCGAGCCAGCTCTCCGGCGGCCAGCAACAACTCGTCGGAGTGGCCCGGGCGGTGATCGCCAGCCCGAAGCTCTTGCTGGCCGACGAGCCGACCGGAAATCTCCACAGCGCCCAGGGCGAGGAGATCATGGAGCTGTTCACCCGGCTCAACCGGCAGGGCACGACGATCGTGCAGGTGACCCACTCCGAGCGGAATGCGTCGTACGGCCACCGGACGATTCACATTCACGATGGCTGGGTGGTGGAGCCGGCCGGTGCCAGGGCCGTCTGAGATACCTGCGTGAACGGTGAAAGGTGAAGGGGGAGCAGGAAGCAATGGCCAGTTCCTTTGCGCCCTTCCGCTTTACGGTTCACTTTTCACCGTTCACGCAGCTCCTGAAAGGCGTCCGCTGACGACCAGTGCCGACCTCCCCCGCAGCTCCCACAGCGCACGTACTCGTCGCGGACGATCAGCCCCACGTCCGTGAGGCCCTGCGCCTCCTGCTGAAGGGCGAAGGCTACGCGATCGAGACCGCCGCCTCGCCCGCCGGCGTGCTGTCGGCGGTCCAGGCCACCGACTTCGACGCCGTGCTGCTCGATCTCAACTACGCCCGCGACACCACCACGGGACGCGAGGGACTGGAGCTCGTCTCCCAGCTTCAGACCCTCGACTCGACCCTTCCTGCCATCGTCATGACGGCGTGGGGGAGCGTGGAAAAGGCGGTCGAGGCGATGCGGCGCGGGGCTCGCGACTTCATCGAGAAGCCGTGGGACAACGCCCGCCTCCTCGCCACCATGCGCACCCAGGTGGAGCTGGGCCGGGCGCTGCGCCGGAGTCAGCGGCTGGAGGGCGAGAACCGGCTGCTCCGGCGCGACGGCTCGCCCGAGCTGATCGCCACCTCCGCCGCGATGCGGCCGGTGCTCCAGCTCATGGAGCGGGTCGCCCCCTCGGATGCCAACGTCCTCATTACCGGCGAGCATGGGACCGGCAAGGAAGTCGTCGCCCAGTGGATTCACGCCGCCTCCTCCCGCGCCGGCCGCCCTTTCGTCGCGGTGCACCTGGGCGGACTCTCCGAGGGACTCTTCGAGAGCGAGATGTTCGGCCACGTGAAGGGCGCCTTCACCGACGCTCGAACCGACCGGATCGGCCGCTTCGAGCTGGCCGAGGGAGGCACGCTGCTGCTGGACGAGATCGGGACCCTCCAGCCGCGGCAGCAGGCCAAGCTCCTGCGGGTGCTGGAGACGGGAGAGCTGGAACGGGTCGGAGCCTCGCGGTCGCGCCGGATAGACGTGCGCATCCTGTCGGCCACCACCGCCGCCCTCCACGCCGAAGTGACCAGCGGCCGCTTCCGCGAAGATCTGCTCTTCCGGCTCAACACCATCGAGATCCGGCTGCCTCCGCTCAGGGAGCGGCCGGAGGACCTCAGGGCGCTCGCCGGACACTTTCTCCACCGCTACGCCGCGCGCTACCGCAAGCCGCTCGGCGGACTGGAGCCCGAGGCGCTCGCCGCGCTGGAGTCGCACCCCTGGCCCGGCAACGTGCGGGAGCTGGACCATACCCTGGAGCGCGCGGTGCTGATGGCGCAGGGCGGAAGGG
>JACCRH010000133.1 GCA_013813675.1 Gemmatimonadales bacterium | reverse complement strand
AACCCGAAGGCCGCATTCCCGGTGAGCCACCCGGTATCCTGATAGCCCGGGTCATCGAAATTCACCACTCCCACGGGGAACACGCGGTCGGTGTTGGAGATGAGATAGCGGTACCCGGCCGTGAGGTAGTCGATCTCGCCGGCGGCTGTGGCGGCGAAGGTCAGGGACGTGGGAGCAAATTGGCCCGCCGGCCGATAAGGGTCACTTGAGGCCGGTTCCGCCGGGTTTTGCGCTACCGGCGCCGGCGTCGCGGTCACCGTGTTGATTCCCGCAGCGCCCAGGCTCCAGCTCGTCAGGCTCGCGAGGCCATCAGGTCCGCTGACGACGGTGACCGGCACCGTGCCGCCGTTGATGGTCCCGGCCCCGCTGGCCACGCTGAACGTCACCGGCCAGTTGGGGATACGATCGCCTTTTTGGCTAGTGAGCACCACCGACGGGGCCGTGACCGACCCTCCCGGCACCGCCGCGAGGCTCCCGAAGGGGCCGGCGACGGGATTGAAGCCCAGGTTGGCGGGGTTACTGGAAATGTCCACGATTCCGAAGGGGCTGAACTTCTTGGTCGTGCCGCCCACGCCGGTGGTCGCGAGAGCGAGCGTTGCGGCATGGAGCGGCTGGGGCAGGAGCGCTCCGCCCAGCGGTGCGAGGGTGCGATTCATCCACCTCCAGCCACCCCACGCGAAGTCCCCGAGACCGCTGCCGGTGTTCGGGGCGGACCCGAGCGCCAGGTCGGTGCAATCGAGCCCCGGCACCGCCCCGGCGGGCCGTGGCAGGACCTCGGCGTCGCCAAAGAATGGGCCGACGTTATGGGCCAGCCGGAGGTTGGCGTCAATCACCGCGAGGTTGTCCCGCGGGCAGATCCCCGCGAGCACGTCCAGGTTGAATGTCACCGGGCCCGTGACTGTGGTACCAGTGAACTCGTAAAAGAAGGGATACTGATCAAGCGTGGTGAACAACGGTCCGGGCGGGCCGTCGGGCAGCTTGCGCACCACGATCGTGACGCCCCCCGTGGGCGCCGCGCCGGTCGGAACCGTCACCGCGGCATGCTCCGATGGTACGACCACCGTGGTGGGCGGCGAGTTGGGGAACACCACCGCCACGACGACGTCCGCTCCGCTAGTCGCAGTCGGGTAAGTCGGTGGGGTGAGTCCCACATAACAATGGAGCGCCTCGCTGAAGCGGAGGACCTTGTCGAAGGTCGCGGAGGATGTGCCCCCGCTGAGGCGCCCGGCATAGAAGGCGCGGAAGACCAAGTCCTGGATCGGGAAGATGAGCTGCCGCACCGCAGTCTTGATTCGATCCTGGAGTCTCGGCGGCAGCGCGTTCACCAACGCTATCAGCGATGTGCGGAGCGGGCTCCGCGGGAGGAGACCGTTGATCATCGTGAGAAGGCTGGCGGCGGTCGGGGCGGGAACGCACCCCAGAGCGACCGAAGCCTCCACCTGTACCGGCTCGAGGCGGGGCTGCGAGACTTCAGTGGGACTGTCTGAACAGGCTGACAGCAGGAGTGGCGCGGCCACGGTAAGACCCACGATGAAGCAGCGCAACCGGTGACTCATGGTGCCTCCAGAAAGTCCGCAGCAACAACGATGGACCGACCCGGCGGCGGGTCCCGGGTCGGCACTATCGGGTTCGGAACGGGAAATCCCATCAATGCAAGAAGTTGCACCCCGCAGGCGGGCGGGTTGGGCTCGGTGTGGTGCCAAAGCAACCAACTAATATGCACTCACCTTGGCGCCGCGCTAGTCAGGGGATATCCGACTGCTCCTCACTGGGTAGCGCCGACCAGCTCGCGGAACCGCCCGTTGTTCTCCAATGGCCTGAACCACCAGCTGGGATCCTGCGCGAGCGCGGGGCGCTTTTCCGGATTGGCCACCAAGTACGTCTTCAGCGCTTCGACTGCCGCCACCGTGTCGCCCAGCAAGGTATGTACGAAGGCCAGGGCATACATCAGGTCTCGGGTCGGGTCGATCTCGCTGCTCCCGCGCGACCGCTGGGCGAGCCGGCGGGCGCTGTCCGGAAGATCGGCGCGCGCAATGGTCGCCGCGACCATCATCTGCGCGTTGAGACGCTGATATTGACGCTCCTGCTCCGGCGCGAGCCGCACCGCGGAGTCCGCCAGCCGCCAGGCGAGCGCCACATCGGGTTCACGCGCCCGAGAGGTAAGCAGGTAGAGCTGGCACTCCACGAACTTCGCGTCGGCGGGGAACCGGCGCCGACCTTCCTCGCACCAGTGGACTGCGTCGGTGAACTGCCCAAGATCGTACGAGGAGTAGAAGAGGCGTGAGAGCACCACGTCCGCGTTGCTGAGGTAGGCGTCCTCCTCATAGGCGCGACGGGCCGCCAGCTTTACGTCGATCAGGTCGCCGGTCTGGTAGTAGAGGTGCGACAGTGTCGCCCACGCACCGGCCTGCGAGGGCGCGATCTTTACCGCGGTCTCCAAGTCCTCCTTCGCCGAGGTGAGCAGTGCCCGGGCCGCCGCTGGATCGGGTGCCAGGCTCAGCAGCCAGCGCCAGTAGCGGAGATTTCCCCGCAGCTCCAGGGCGTCGGGGTCCTGCGGCGCGGCCTGGAGCGCTCGCCCGGCATGCCCCATGCCTGCCTCGATCCACTTGGACGCCGCGACCTGGTCGTCACCGGCGAGCCGGGAGCGTCGGTACGCCACCGCGGCTCTGGCGATCGTCGGCTCCGGCCATGCGGCATCGAGCGCCTCGGCCGCGGCGAGCAGCGAGTCCGCCGAGTCGAACTCCCGCTTCACTCCGGCGGCGTCGCCCCGCTCCGCCGCGGCTTCCCCCGCCTCCCGCCGCCGCGCGGCCTGCTGCACCGCGGTCCACGCGCGGACGTCGCTGGCCCGCCGTCGCTGCTGCCGGAGCTGGATTTCCTGCCCCAGCTCGGCCCGGATCTGCCTGGCGACCTCTTGGACCAGCGTATCCTGAACCGCGAGGACATCTCCCGCCGGCATCTCCCGGGTGACTCGGGTCAGGTCCACCCCGCTCTGCCCGTCCACCAGCCGCACCGTCACCCGAAGCTGTCCCCCGACCCGCTCCACGCTGCCGGTCACCAGCGCCCCGGCCTGGAGGGC
>JACCRH010000118.1 GCA_013813675.1 Gemmatimonadales bacterium | reverse complement strand
GTGAGGCGGAGATCCGGCTCACCGCCGCCCGTGAGGCCCTCGCCGGATTCGGCGGCGGCGCCGCCTCCCGCACGGACGGGCGCATCGTGATCCGGGCGCCACTCGCCGGCGTGGTCGCGTCGCGGAGTCTGGCGCCAGGCAGCCGGGTGGACGCCGGCGCGGAGCTCTTCACTGTCGTAGACCCGACGGTTGTCTGGATCGAGGCCGCCGTGCCGGCTGGAGACGCGGCGCGAGTGAGCGCCACGGGCAAGGCCACGTTCCGGGTACCCGGCAGCGACACCGTCCGCACGGCGCGCCGCACGGTGTCAGTCGGGAGCGTCATCGACTCAGTGTCGCGAACCGTGCCCGTCATCTACGAGGTCAGCAACGCTGATGGCACGCTGAAGATCGGGATGCACGCCCAGGTGGCCGTCGGCACCGGACGCGAAGTCGAGGGAGTCACGATCCCGTCGAGTGCGGTGCTGGAGGAGGAAGGCCGCCCCGTCGCCTATGTGCAGCCGGAGGGCGAGCGGTTCGAGAGGCGCGATCTCACCCTCGGCGGCGGCAGCGACGGCCGCACCCTCGTGTTGTCCGGTATCGCGGCCGGCGAACGCGTGGTCACAGGCGCGGCCTACCAGGTCCGGTTGGCATCGCTCTCGACCAGCGTGCCCGCCCACGGTCACGAGCACTAGGAGGCACCATGCTGAACAACCTGATCGCCTGGTCGCTCCGGAACCGGGTCCTGGTACTCGCCGCCGCGGCGCTGCTGCTCGTCACCGGCGGCTGGACCGCGGCGCGTATGCCGGTCGACGTCTTCCCCGACCTGACCGCGCCCACGGTCACGGTGCTCACCGAAGCCCACGGCATGGCGCCGGAAGAAGTCGAGGCGCTCGTCTCCTTCCCGATCGAGACGGCCGTGAACGGCGCCACCGGCGTGCGGCGCGTGCGTTCCTCCACCGCACAAGGTATCTCGGTCGTCTGGGTCGAGTTCGACTGGGGCACCGACATCTTCCGCGCGCGCCAGATCGTCAGCGAGAAGCTCCAGACCGTCGCCACAGGGCTGCCGGTGGGCATCAGCGCGCCGGTCCTGGCGCCGGTCTCGTCGGTGATGGGCGAGATCATGATGATCGGTCTCAGCGGCACCCGACCCGCGCAAGAACTCCGGACGGTGGCCGACTGGACCATTCGGCGGCGGCTCCTGGCGGTGCCGGGCGTGGCCCAGGTGATCCCGATCGGCGGGGAAGTGAAGCAGTACCAAGTCGTCGCCGATCCCGCCCGGATGCTCGCTACCGGCGTCACCCTCGACGAGGTGCTCCGCGCCGCTGGGGGCTCGAACGAGAACGCCTCGGGCGGCGTCTACATGGACCGCGGGCAGGAGTACGTAATCCGGGGGATCGGCCGGGTGCAGCGCGTCGAGGAGATCGGCCAGACGGTGGTGGCCGTACGCGGGGGTGTGCCGGTCCTGCTGAGCCAGGTGGCGGAGGTGGTGGTGGGCGCGGCTCCCAAGTTCGGCGAGGGGTCGGTGAACGCGAAGCCAGGCGTGGTGCTCGCGGTGCAGAAGCAGCCGGGCGCCAACACGCTCGAGCTCACCCGGCTGATCGAGGCGGAGCTGGCCAGCATCCAGCGGACGCTTCCCAGGGGAATGATCGTCCACTCCGAGCTCTTCCGCCAAGCCAGCTTCATCACCGTCGCAATCGACAACGTCATCGAGGCGCTGCGCGACGGCGCGATCCTGGTCGTCGTCATCCTGTTCCTCTTCCTCTGGAATTTTCGCACCACGGCGATCTCGATCCTCGCCATCCCGCTCTCGCTCGTCGTCGCGATCTTCGCCATGAAGCTCCTTGGCATCACCATCAACACGATGACCCTGGGCGGCATGGCGATCGCCATCGGCGCCTTGGTGGACGACGCCATCATCGACGTCGAGAACGTCTTCCGGAGATTGAAGGAGAACCACCACCTCCCTGAGGCCGAACGGCGCCCGGCCCTGCAGGTGGTCTACGACGCCTCGCGCGAGATCCGCGCCTCGATCGTCAATGCGACACTCATCATCATCGTTGTGTTCCTGCCACTGTTCTTTCTGGGTGGGGTGGAGGGTCGCCTTCTGAGGCCGCTGGGCTTCGCGTACGTGGTATCGATCCTGGCCTCGCTGCTGGTGGCCGTGACGGTGACGCCAGTGCTCTGCGCGTACCTGCTACCGAAGGCGAGGGCCGTGCTGGAGGAGCAGGAGAGTCGCCTCGTGCTCTGGCTCAAGGCGCGGTATGGCCGGATCCTCCACTGGGTCCTGGGCCGGCCCAAGCAGGTGCTCGCGGGCGCTGCCGCGGCGCTGGTCGCCGCGGTCGCGTGCGTGCCGCTCCTGGGCTCGTCCTTCCTGCCCGAGTTCAACGAAGGGGCGCTCACGGTCTCCGTGGTGACCGTGCCCGGGACGTCGCTCCAGGAGTCCGACGCGATCGGCCGGAGGGTGGAACAGATCCTCCTCGCCGACGCAGGCGTCGAGAACACGGACCGCCGCCAGGGACGGGCCGAGCTCGATGAGCACGCCCAGGGCGTCAATGCCGCCGAGATCGACGTCACCCTTAAGGAGGACGTGGACAAGGAAAGGCTCTTTGGGGACCTCCGGCAGGAATTCTCGGCCATCCCAGGCACGAACGTGACCATCGGCCAGCCGATCGGCCATCGGATCGACCACATGCTCTCCGGCACCCGGGCCAACATCGCGGTCAAGATCTTCGGCCCCGACCTCTACGAGCTCCGACAGGTGGGCGCGCGCGTGCGCGACGCGATGCAGGCGGTGCCCGGCGTCGCCGATCTGCAGCTCGAACAGCAGATGGACGTGCCGCAGCTCCAGATCCGGGCTGATCGCGGCGCCATGGCGCGCTACGGCATGACCGTGGGCCAGCTCGCCGAGGCCATCGACGTGGCGTTCAACGGCGAGGTCGTCTCGCAAGTGCTGGAGGAGGGCCGGAGCTACGATCTCGTCGTCCGATTCCCACCCGCGCTCCGGGCGAACGCGGACGCGATCTCGGGCGTCATGTTCGATACGCCCACCGGGCAGAAAGTCCCGCTGTCGCAGCTCGCCACCATCACCGTGGCTCGCGGCCCGAACACGATCAGCCGGGAGAACGTCCAGCGGAAGATCGTGGTACAGGCGAACGTGTCCGGGCGTGACTTGGGGAGCACGGTGGCCGCCATTCAACGGGTCGTGGCGGAGCGGGTGACGCTCCCGGCGGGGTACCACGTCGTATATGGCGGTCAGTTCGAGAGCCAGGGCGAAGCGACCCGGGTGCTCGGCGTGCTGTCGCTGCTTTCCCTTGCGGCGATCTTCCTGATTCTCTACGCCGAGTTCCGCTCGACCCGTACCGCGGCGCTCGTCATGGCGAACCTTCCCCTCGCGCTCATCGGTGGGGTTGCGGCGGTGCTCCTCACCGGTGGGGTCGTGAGCATTGCCTCACTGGTCGGCTTCGTCACTCTGTTCGGTATCGCGACCCGGAACGGGATCCTCCTGGTCGCCCACTACCGCCAACTCCTCGCGGAAGGCGCCCCGTTCCGCGAGGCGGTGGTCCGGGGATCGCTGGAGCGGCTGTCACCCATCCTCATGACGGCTCTGACTGCCGGTCTCGCGCTCATTCCGCTGGCGCTGGGCGGTGGGGAGCCCGGCAACGAGCTGCAGACGCCGATGGCCATCGTCATCCTTGGTGGGCTGCTGTCGGCGACCGCCCTCAACATGCTGGTGCTGCCGGCACTGTACTGGCTCTTCGGCGAACGGCGGGTTGAGACCGTCCAGGAGCTGGCCGCGGTGCCGCGGCCGAAGCTGGAGCCGGCCCTCGCCTCTAGCGGGGGCGTGGCGAGCTGACCGTCGCCCACTCGCCGGGCCTGCTGGCGAACCGCGCCTTCCGGCGCCTCTTCGGCGCCCAGGTGACCTCGCTCCTCGGGAGCGGGGTCACCAGCGTGGCGCTCGCCGTGTACGCGTACCAGTTGGTGGGCGGACAGGCGACCGTCGTGGTGGGAACGGCGCTGAGTCTCCGGATTCTGGCCTTTGTCACACTGTCGCCGATCGCGGGGGTGCTGGCGGATAGGGTCGACCGCAAGCGGCTGCTCGTGGGGGCGGACCTAGTCCGGGTCGCACTCCTAGGCATCTTCCCTTTCGTGGACACGGTGTGGCAGGTCTACGCGCTCATCTTCGCCGTCAATGCCGCCACCGCGTTCTTCACACCGACGTTCGAGGCCTCGATCCCCGATGTGGTGGGCCCCTCGCACTACACCCGCGCCCTCTCGCTTTCGCGCGTCGCGGTCGACCTCGAGTCCGTCGGCGGCCCGCTCGTTGCCGGCGCGCTCATCGCGGCGGTCGGCGTGCGGTGGACGTTCTGGTTCGACGGCCTAACCTACTTGATCTCCGCATTGCTGCTCCTCGGCACTCGGATCCCGAGGGCGGCCGCGGCGGCTGAGCCGTTCCAGTGGCGCCAAGTGCTTCCGCAACTCACCCTCGGCACCCGGGTGCTCCTGCGGGAACCAGCGCTCCGGCGCGCACTCCTGCTGCACGTCGCCGAGGCCGCCGCCGGGGCCGCCGCGATCGTGGCCACCGTGGTGTACGTACACGACGTGCTCCACCGCGGCGATGGCGCCTTTGCCGCGGCGATGGCCGCGCTCGGTGCGGGCTCGGCGGCGGCGGCGCTCCTCATCGGGCGGCGCGCGCTGGAGGCGCCGGAGGG
>JACCRH010000105.1 GCA_013813675.1 Gemmatimonadales bacterium | reverse complement strand
AAAGCCATTCCTGGATGCCGCTCAGGCCGGCCCGCTGCGCCAGGTCGAAGAACAGCGCCAGATCGAGCACCAGCGGAGCGGCGAGAATGGAGTCGCGGCAGAGAAAATCGACCTTGATCTGCATCGGATAGCCGAGCCACCCGAAGATGTCGATGTTGTCCCAGCCCTCTTTGTTGTCGCCGCGGGGCGGATAGTAGTTGATCCGCACCTTGTGGAAGATGTTGCCGTAGAGCTCGGGATAGAGTGCCGGCTGGAGGATGTACTCCAGCACGCCGAGCTTGGACTCTTCCTTGGTCTTGAAGCTCTCGGGGTCGTCGAGGATCTCGCCATCGCGGTTGCCCAAGATGTTGGTCGAGTACCATCCGGCGACGCCGAGCATCCTGGCCTTGAACATCGGCGCGAGCACGGTCTTGACCATGGTCTGGCCGGTCTTGAAGTCCTTGCCGCCGATCGCCACGCCGCGGTCCTTGGCGAGCTGCTCCATCGCCGGGAAGTCGCAGGTGAGGTTGGGCGCCCCGTTGGCGAAGGGCACCCCCTCCATGAGCGCCGCCCAGGCATACAGCATGGAAGGCGCGATCGAAGGGTCGCCGGCGTCCATCGCCCGCTCGAAGGCGTCCAGCGTCCAGTGGGTCGGACCGGGACTGATGAAGATCTCGGTCGAGGCGCACCACACCATGACCAGGCGGCCGCAGCCGTGCCGGGCCTTGAAGTCCCGGATGTCCTTGCGAATCGCCTCGGCCAGCTCGCGCTTGGTCTTGCCCGTCTTGACGTTCTTGCCCTCCAGCCGCTTGACGTACTGCTGGTCGAAGACCGCGGGCATCGGCTTGAGGGCCTTGAGGAAGTCGCCGATCGGCTCCAGATGCTCGTGCCGGTCGAGGACGCCCGCCCTGGTGGCCGCCGTGTGAGCGTCGTCCGGCACCGGATCCCAGGCCCCGAAAACCAGATCGTCGAGCTCGGCCAGCGGAACGAAATCGCGGATCAGCGGCGCGCGTCCTTCGGTGCGCTTGCCGAGACGGATCGTGCCCATCTGGGTGAGCGAGCCGATCGGTCTGGCGCCACCGCGGCGCACGTTCTCCACCCCCGCGATGAAGGTCGTGGCCACCGCGCCGAGGCCGACGCACAGCACCCCGAGCTTCCCATCCGCCGGCGCGATCCGCCGGGCCGCCGGTTCAGCCACTGCTAACGTCCTTTCGCGAGAGGATCGAGCGTCGCCGCGCGCTCGCGTGGCCGCGGCCGGACGTCTTCGATCCCGTTCGCGGCGCGATAGACATAGGCGAAGCGTTGGATCACGGTGATGATCGACGCCACGGCGAGCAGTGCCACCAATCCCTCGAGCAGCAAGGCGCTGGGCCCGGCTCCGGCCAGCAGCGAGGCCACGCCCAGCCCCAGGATCCGCTCGGCCCGTTGGGCGATGCCGACCTTGCAGTCGAGGCCCAACCCCTCGGCCCGGGCCCGGGCGTAGGAGACCAGGAGTGAGCTGAGAATGGCCACCATGCAGGCGATGACGGCGGGCGTGCGGTAGGCCACGTCGGGAGCGGTCAATAAGAAGGCGCCGATCCCGATGAAGGTGGCGCCGTCTCCCACCCGGTCGAGGGTCGAGTCATAGAAGGCACCGAAGCGGGTGACCATGGCGCCGCCGCGGGCCACCTGCCCGTCCAGGGTATCGGCCACCCCGCTGAGCAACAGGAGCGCGCCGCCCAGCCGAATGTGCCCCAGTCCGTAGGCCAGGGCGGAGACCAGCACCAGGCCGGTGCCGACCGTAGTGATCGTGTTGGGCCGCACGCCGGCTCGGATCAGCCGTTCCACCAGCGGGTTCACCGCGGCGTAGAACGGCTTTTCCACTGCTCCCAGGAGCTTCACGCTGGTCTCGACCCTCGGCCAAAGCCTTCAGGATTCACCTCCCGGCCCACCACCCATTGCCGGGCCAAAGGATAACCGGCAGAACCGGTTAGGGCAATTCGGGAACCCGGGGATTAGAGGGGGAGGAACTGGGGCGAACCATCGAGGGACGTGATGTCATCCCGAGCGTAGCGAGGGATCTTCTCCGCAGACGCCGTGGCTCGCCGGCAAGATCCCTCGCTGCGCTCGGGATGACAGTGGAGGCCTGTCACAGCTCCCGCACCCGCCACCTACTCGGGGTACAACAGCACGGCTTTCCGCCGCTGGAGAAACGCCCGGCGCGCCGGCTCCCAGCCCCGGACGATCACCTCCGGATCGGTTCCCGCGTCGATGGCCATTCGGAGCGAGCTGGTCCCTGCCAGGCGGTCGATATGCCTCGGGATCCAGGCGAACTCAGCGGGATGCCGGCGGCGAATCGCCGAGAGGAGATGCACCGCGGTCACGGTCGGGTCGTACACCGCCCGATCGCTGACCTCCAGGCGGATTCCGGCGAGCGCCGTGTCGGCATACTTCCCGTCACCCGGTCGCCGGGGGGAGAAGTCGACGCCGCGGGCTAGCACCCCGGGCAATTCGGCGCGACGCAGGGTGGCGAGGACCGCCGCCGTGTCCAGCCAGGGGGCGCCGACCTGCTCGAACGGCGCGTCGGACCCCCGCCCGACCGACAGGTTGGTCCCCTCGAACAGGCAGACTCCGGGATAATGGAAGAGGCTCTCGAGCGTGCGGAGGTTGAGGCTGGGCGGAACGAACGGCAGGCCGGTTTGGTCGAAGGTGATGCTTCGGCGCCACCCGCCTGCCGGCACCACCAGGAGATTCCCTGGAATGTCGAGATCCAGACGCGCCAGCCGCGCCAATTCCCCAAGGGTGAGGCCGTGCCGCATCGGCACGGCCAGCCGCCCCACCGGAGTGATGTGGGCCCCCTCCAGCACGTTGCCCTGCACTGCCCCACCGATGGGATTGGGCCGGTCGAGCACTACCACCGGAATGCCCTTGGGCGCCGCGGCCTGCATGACGTCCACCGTGGTGGCGAGATAGGTATAGTACCGAGCCCCCACATCCTGCAGATCCACCAGCAACACCTCGATCCCGGCGAGCATCTCGTCGGTGGGGGCGGAAGTCCTGCCATAAAGACTATAGATTGGAAGCCCGGTGGCCGAATCGACCGACGACGCCACGGCGACGCCCGGCTCGGCGGCCCCACGAAATCCGTGCTCGGGGCTGAACAGGGCCACCAACTGGACTCCGGCCGCCCGCAGACGCACCACATCGCTCACACCGCTTGCATCCACTCCCGACTGGTTGGTCACCAGGCCAACCCGCCGGTCGCGGACCAGGCCCGCGCTGTCGGCGAGCAGCACCTCGATGCCCGGCCGCACCCTGCCGGGAGCGTCCGGCGCGGCCGGCGGATCCGGGGCCGCGCACCCGAGCGGTCCACCCAGTATTCCCAGCAGCAGGATGTGAGACCTGTGCACGCCAAGCTCCTCACGCTCGTGACGGTATGGCTCTGCGCCTGCGGTGGCGGCCCGGCTCAGCCGATGCCCGAGCCCGAGCCGTTCCGGCCCGACGCTCGCGCCGCGGCCGACGTGGACTACCTGCTCGGCAAGCTGTCGATCCGCGACAAGATCGCTCAGCTCGTGGTGCCCTGGATTCCCGGCACTTACGCGGCCTACGACGCGGAGGCGTTCGCCCGCATGGAGGCGTGGGTGGACTCGCTCCACGTCGGCGGTCTCATCGTCTCGGTGGGATCGCCGCTCGACATCGCCGCCAAGCTCAACCGGCTGCAGCAGCGCTCGGCGCTGCCCCTGCTGATCGCCTCCGACCTCGAAGGTGGCACCAGCATCCGGTTTAACGGCGGGACGCCGCTGCCCCCCAATATGGGCGTGGCCGCGACAGGGAGCGACACCGCGGCGTACCAGATGGGGCGGATCACGGCGCTGGAAGGCCGCGCGGTCGGGGTGCATCTCGCCTTCGCGCCGGTGGCCGACGTCAACAACAATCCCGACAACCCGATCATCAATACCCGCTCGTTCGGTGAAGACCCCGCCGCCGTCGGCCGGCTGGTCGCCGCCGAGATCCGCGGCCTGCAGGACAACGGCATGCTGGCGACGGCGAAGCACTTTCCCGGGCATGGGGACACCGGTACCGACTCACACCTGGCACTGCCGGTGATTACGTCGAACTGGTCGCGACTCGACTCGGTGGAGCTGGTGCCATTCCGCAGCGCGATCGCCGCGGGCGTGAAAGTTGTGATGTCGGCCCACATCGCCCTTCCCGGGATCGACCCGGGCGAGCCCCGTCCCGGCACGGTGGCGCCGAACATCCTCACCGGCATCCTGCGTGACTCGCTCGCCTTCGAGGGCCTGGTGGTCACCGACGCGCTCGACATGGGCGGTATCGCCGAAGCCTATGGCGCGGACGTCTCGGTTCGGGCCTTCCTCGCCGGGGCCGACCTGTTGCTCCAGCCGGCCGATCCCGCGGCGGCGATCGCCGCGATGGAGGCCGCGGTCGCGTTGGGTGAGATCACGCCGGAGCGGCTCGACCGCTCCCTCCGGCGGGTGCTTCAGGCCAAGCTGGATCTCGGTCTCTTCACCCGGCGAACGGTCTCGCTCGACAGCGTGCCTGGGATGGTCGGCAGTGCCCGCTTCCTCCAGGAGGCGCGCGAGATGGCGGCCCGCTCGGTGGTGATGGTGAAGGACGTGAACGGCACGGTGCACGGCTTCCGGGCCGCGAGGCCACCGATCGCCTTGGTGACGTTTGGGGAAGAGGAGAACCGTACGGTGGGGCTGGCGCTCGCCGCGGAGCTTCGCCGCCAGGGGTTTACGCCCGCGGTCTTCCGGCTCTGGCCCGGAAGCGGAGCGGCCGGCTACGACTCCGCCGCCGCGGCGCTCGCCCGGCGGCCGGTGGCGCTGTTCGTCACCGCCGACAAGCCGTCCGCCTGGCGCGGCACCATCGGACTACCCGAGCGGCTGTCGGCTCTGATCGGCGCCAGCGCCCGCGCCCGGCCCACGGTCCTGGTGTCGATGGGCAACCCCTATCTCATCTCGCGGCTGCCCGAGGTGGGCTCCTACCTGATCGGCTGGCGATCCAACCCGGTGACCGAGGAAGCCGTGGCCCGTGCCCTGGCGGGCGCGGCGCCGATCACCGGAAAGCTGCCGATCTCCATTCCGCCACTCTATGCCCGCGGATGGGGCGTGGAGCGACGGGTGTCGTCGTCCCAGTGAACCCTCACCGCAG
>JACCRH010000094.1 GCA_013813675.1 Gemmatimonadales bacterium | reverse complement strand
CGAGCACTGGTGGCGGAGGTCGGAAGCGCCGACGCCGCGGCGTGCGCCGTGTACCGCAAGAGCGGTCTCGTGGACACCGGCAACGTGGTCATGGCGCTTCCGCTGGCTTCCCCGGTGCATCGAACCTGAGCCGCATGAGGCATACACGCGTGGATTGGGCCGAGGTGCGTCAGGAACTGCTGGCAATGGCAGAGCGCGATCTGACGGTCCGCGGGGAGCTGGCGGCCGACGGCTCGCTGTTTCACGGCTACCATCCGCGGATGCAGGCGGTGCACGACGCCAATGCCGACCGCCTGGCTGCCATCATTGCGGAGCAGGGCTGGCCGGGGCAACCGCAGGTCGGTCGCGATGGGGCGAAGGCCGCCTGGCTCATCGTCCAGCACGCGATCGCGCAGCCCGGCCTGCAGCGGGCAGCGTTGCCGATCCTGCGCGAGGCAGCCGAGCGGGGGGATGTTCCGCCGCTGCAGGTGGCGATGCTGGAGGACCGGATCCGCGCGTTCGAAGGCCGCCCCCAGCGCTACGGCACGCAGTTCGACTGGGATGCCAGCGGCCAACTGAATCCGCTGCCGATCGAGGATCCCGAAGGAGTCGACGACCGCCGGCGGACGCTGGGGCTCGCGCCGCTCGCGGAAGCGCTCGCCGAGCAGCGCCGGGCCACGGCGGCGGACCCGGAGCGTCCGCCGGCCGATGGCCCCGCCCGGCAGCGGGAAATGGAGCATTGGCTTGGCGCCGTAGGTTGGCGCCCGACCTCCGAAGCCGTCGCGCAGCATCCCCCCGAACCCGACATCCGGGACCGGATCCGATCGCTCGAGCGGGCTTCACGCGCCCTGGAGCCCGGCACCAGCCGGCGCCGACGGCTCCGCGACGCGGTAGTCGGGTCGTCCGAGCGGTTCCTGAGAAAGATCGAGACCCTCAAGGCCTTCGACGACGTCGCCCAGGGGGGAATCGGCCTGCTGGACCTGCCCATTGCGGAACGGGGTATCCCGATCGAGGCAGTGATCGAGCTGGTGGAGCGTGAGGTCGTTCGGCCCGGGGCCAACACCGCCTCGGGCGGCCACCTGGCGTATATCCCCGGGGGCGGGATCTATCACGGCGCCCTGGGCGACTATCTCGCCGCGGTCAGCAACAAGTATGCGGGGGTTTTCTTTGCGGGCCCTGGGCCGGTCCGGATGGAGAACCTGCTGGTCCGCTGGGTGGCCGACCTGGTCGGCTATCCCGCGAGCGCCGCGGGCAGCATCGCCTCCGGTGGCAGCATCGCCAACCTCACCGCGATCGCCACCGCCCGTGATGCCCACGGCCTGCGGGGCGCCGACTACGCCTCGGCGGTCGTGTACCTCACCACACAGGCGCACCACTCCATCGAGAAGGCGCTCCGAATCGCCGGCATGGGCGAGGCGGAGATGCACCGGGTCTCGGTGGATCCGAGCTACCGGATGCGGCCGGAGGCACTGGAGCAGGCGATCGCCACCGACCGCGCCCGGGGGCTCAACCCATGGCTCGTCATCGCCTCGGCGGGGACGACCGACACCGGCGCGGTCGACCCACTCGACGCCATCGCCACCATTGCCCGGCAGGAGCGGTGCTGGTTCCACGTGGATGCCGCGTACGGCGGATTCTTCCTGCTGACCGAGTATGGCCGCGCCGCCTTGAAAGGCATCGAGCGGTCCGATTCGGTGGTGCTGGATCCACACAAGGGACTGTTCCTGCCCTACGGCTCGGGTGTCGTCGTGGTTCGCGACGCCGAGCCGCTCCTGGCCAGCCACACCTACTCCGGCAGCTACATGCAGGATGCGCGGCGAAACCGGAGCGAAATCTCCCCGGCTGACGTCTCGCCCGAGCTGTCCAAGCACTTCCGGGCGCTCCGCATGTGGCTTCCACTCGTATTGCTCGGGACCAGGCCCTTCAGCGCGGCGCTGGAGGAGAAGCTGCTGCTGGCGCGCTATTTCTACGAAGAGATTGGGCGGGCCGGATTCGAGCTCGGACCGGCACCCGACCTCTCCATCGTGACGTACCGCTGGGCTCCGCCGGGAGCGAGCGCCGAGCGGATCAACGAGATCAACCAGGCGATCGTGGACCGGTCGCTGGCCGACGGGCGAGTGTTTCTGTCGTCGACCATGCTCGACGGCCGATTCACTCTCAGGATGGCGGCGCTCGCGTTCCGTACCCACCGCCCAACCATCGACCTGGCCGTGCGGGTGCTCCGGGAGCAGGCGGCTGCGGTCGGGAACGCCTGAGACGTGGTCCAGGTGGCCCTGCTTCGGGCGGTGAATCTCGGCGCCCACAACAAGGGCAAGCAGGCATACATCGTCTACCCTGATGGAATCGGGCGCTCCCGGATCACCAACGCCTTGGTCGAGAGGAAGCTCGGCAGCCGTGGCACCGGCCGGAACTGGAATACCGTGTTGAAGCTGGACGCGCTGGCCGGGGAGTGAGCGGCGTCATGCGATGCCTCTGCGTCTCACTTCTACTGCTGATCTCGCCGTCGGGCGACGGGTTGCCGCCGGCCGCAGCCCCGGCCATGGCCGCGCCCGCGCAGGACCCGCTCCCGCGCTGGCAGTTGGCCGCGGCCTTCGTCA
>JACCRH010000093.1 GCA_013813675.1 Gemmatimonadales bacterium | reverse complement strand
TTGTCCAGCAGATAGCCCAGGCGGCGCAGCCGCTCGAGACGATCACGCTCGGCGGTGTCGAGCAGGGGAACGGACGCGAGTGGTGCCGGCCTGGCCATGCCTCTAAAGTAAGGCCATCAGCTTCCGCTGACATGCTCCCGCCGGGTCTCGCGGGAGAAGATCTTGTTCACGATCTGCCAACGCCCGTCCACCTTGAGCAGTGACATGTGGGTCAGGAGAAGGTCGAGTGCAGGGGACGCGGGACATGGGTCAATGGTCGCGTGCCATCCTGAGCGAAGCGAAGGAGCCATAGCGCAGGCTCCGGTATCCGACTCTCATCCTACGTTACGGGGCGGGTGACGGGTTTCGACGCCCGGTGAGACGATCAGAAGAACCGTCGAGCCAGATACAGCACCAGCGAGACCAGCACCGAAATCACCAGCATCGAGACGATCGGCAGGTAGATCCGCACTGATTCGCGCTCGATCCGAATGTCCCCCGGTAGCCTGCCGAACCACGATAGGCTGCCGGACCAAAGGAGCAACCCGATCAGGATGAGGCCGATGCCGAGTGTGACGAGCAGCGGGCCAGGCGAGGGAGGCCAGCTCACTCGACCAGACCCTGCCGAACCGCGTGGATGAAGTCGGTGTAGGCCGGCTCTCCCCCGGCCTCGCGGACAGCGGCGGCGATCTGGGCCCGGTGGTAGGCGCCGTGCATGGCGACGTGGGTGAGGATGTCGCCCACCGTGCTGGTCCAGTCCACTCCGCGACTGTTCCGGTAGCTCACCTCCTGCTGGACCCCGGCGGGAGACAGCGTCTGCAGATACCGAGCCCAGCCCTGGGCCAGGCGCTCGATCCCCTCCGCACACTCGGCGAGATCCAGCTCGGGCCACACCGCCATCGGCGGTGACTCCTGGCGGAGCCGCGCCAGCCACAGCGCGCCCGAACCGGCGATGTGGCCCATCCAGCGCACGGCTTTTTCGGGAGCGACGCGCTGGCGCAGCGAGCCGAGCGTCTCGGCATTGGCCCAGGCGTCATAGCGCAGGAGCCTGGTGTAGTGGCCGGGCTCAGGAGACATCGGCTCCGCCCCGCCCCGGACGAGCTGGTTCGCTGACCGATGATTCGCTGGCCAGCGCCGCGCGGAAATTGCGCCGCATGCCCTGGAGTCCGGCCCGCTCCAGCGGCGTATCGCCGAAGCGCCGGGTGAATTCCGCCTCGTCCATCTGCTCGAACAGGTCGACTCCCGCGCCGGCGAGATCGTCACGGGAGCGAAACTCCTCCGCGGAGCTCGCCTCGGCGAAGCGCAGGTTCCAGGGACAGACCTCGTTGCAGATGTCGCACCCGAAGACCCACCCCTCCAACCGGGCGGAGAGCGGCTCGGGGATCGGCCCCTTCTGTTCGATGGTGAGATAGGAGATACACCGGGTCGCGTCGAGCACCCGGGGCTCGACCAGAGCGCCGGTGGGGCAGGCGTCCAGGCAGCGGGTACAGGAGCCGCAGTGATCGGTGGTGATTGTGGCGTCGTGGTCGAGCGGAAGGTCGGTGAAGATGGTGCCGATGAAGAAGAACGAGCCGGCGCCGGGACGGATCAGCATGGTGTTCTTGCCGATCCAGCCGAGCCCCGCCCGGAGGGCCAGCGCCCGCTCGGGCACCGGGCCGGAGTCGGCGTAGCTGTGGGCCACCGCCGCGCCCCGGCTCCGGAGGAACTCGGCGAGCGGCTCCAGCCGCTGGCGGGTAACTCTATGATAGTCATCGCCTCGAGCGTATCGAGCGACCCGGGGAGCCGGCCCGGGGTCAGGGTCGCCATTATAGTAGTTGTCCAAAACTACTACTACCGATTTCGCCCCGGGAACGATGAGCCGAGGGTCTTTGCGCTTGCGGGCCTGGCGGTGGAGGTAGCGCATCACGCCCGCATAGCCGCTTGCCAGCCAGTCGTCGAGCCGGCCGCCTTCGGGAATCGGGCTCGGGTCGGTGATGCCGCACGCGAGGAAGCCGAGCTCCTCGGCGCGCCGCCGTACCGCGGCCGCGAGAGTCATCGGGAGACCGCGGCTACCTCTTCCGGGGGGCAGTCCGCGGTGAGCGGCATCGGAGGCGGCCGCATCTCCTCGGTGATGATGCGGGCGCCTCGCCCGTAGGTGAAATACGACCAGGCCCACTGGATCAGCACCAGCACCCGGTTGCGGAAGCCGATCAGGAAGAAGATGTGGACGAAGATCCAGGTCAGCCAGGCGAGGAAGCCGCTGAAGTGGAGTTTCCAGATGTCCGCCACCGCGCGACCCCGGCCCACCACGGCGAGCTGTCCCTTGTCCCAGTAGTGAAAGGCCCGGCGGGGCCGGCCCCC
This sequence comes from Gemmatimonadales bacterium, assembly GCA_013813675.1. Taxonomy (GTDB): domain Bacteria; phylum Gemmatimonadota; class Gemmatimonadetes; order Gemmatimonadales; family GWC2-71-9; genus CAVVWJ01. Next base: position 3,182 of record JACCRH010000093.1, on the reverse strand, counting down.
CAGATCGCTCGCGATGGTGCGGGCGGTGTACTGCCCCATCTGGATCGCGACCGGGCAGATGCCCGGCAGGGTGCCGCCGTCCGGCTGGGCGAAGGCAGCCGCGTCGCCCAGCACGAACACCTCGGGGTGGCCCGGGATGGTGCAGTCGGGCTCCACGATGGCGCGTCCCATCCGGTCGAGCGGGGCGTCGAGCGACTTGAGCAGCGGACTCGCGGTGTTGCCTGCGGCCCAGATGACCGTCTGTGAGGGGATGGTCCATCCGGCGGCGCGGACCCAGCCCGGCTGGATCTCGGTCACCATGGTCTCGGTGCGCACCTCGACTCCGAGGCGGCGGAGGTCGCGTTTCGCCTTGTCGCTCAGCTCGGTGGGGTACGAGGTGAGGAGCCGGGGCCCTCCCTCGAGCAACATGACCGTCGCCTCGCCGGGATCGATATGGCGGAAGTCCCGCCGCAGCGCGTAGCGCCGGATCTCGGCGACCGCGCCGGCCGTCTCCACTCCGGTGGGTCCGCCACCGACTACGACGAAGGTGAGGTAGGCGTGGCGCCGCACGGGATCGCGCTCGCGCTCCGCCAGCTCGAAGGCCAGCAGCACCCGGCGCCGGATCTCCAGCGCGTCCTCCAGGCTCTTGAGCCCCGGCGCCAGCGGCTCCCACTCGTCGTGGCCGAAGTAGGAGTGGCGGGCCCCGGTCCCCACCACCAGGTAGTCGTACTGGAGGCAGCCTCCGTCGCTGAAACGGACCTTCCGGTTGCCCACTTCCACCTCGCTGGCCTCCGCCAGCAGCACCTCCGCGTTCTTCTGTTTGCGGAGAATCGAGCGGATCGGCGAGGCGATGTCGCTCGGGTTGAGAGCGGCGCTCGCGACTTGGTAGAGCATCGGCTGGAAGAGGTGATGGTTGCGCCGGTCCACCACCGTCACGCAGACCGGCGCATGGGCCAGTCCCTTGGCGGCGTAGAGTCCAGCGAAGCCGCCGCCGAGGATCACCACGTGGGGCAGACGGGGGTCGGTCACAGGCCCATCGTCTCTCTCCGCCACCGGGCGAAGCGCGCGACATCCTCGGCCGGCGGAACTGCATGCTCGTCGGCATAGGCGGTGTACATCCGCCACCGGAGGTAGGTGGGATCGGGGAGTGGCAAGAACGGCGGGCGCCGGTACCACCCGCGCCGCCGGAACGCCCACGCGGTACGGAGGAGGTCCACCGCCAGCCGCGGTCGGACTACGGCGCGAGCCGCCAGGTAAAGTATCGTGGTGGACCAGGTGGTGGGCATGCTCGAATTATAGGGCCGAGGAGGACTGCGGGCAGTATATTCTCCCCCATGTCCGCCGCCACCGCGCCCGCGCCTCCCCGGGACTATCGGGCGGAGTTTCCGATCTTCCGGCGCTCCGTGTATCTCAATAGTTGCTCCCTCGGGGCACTGTCCACCCGGTCGCGGGTCCGGGTGAACCAGTTCCTGGATCTGTGGGAAGAGCGCGGTGCCGCGGCGTGGTACGACGTGTGGTGGGAGGCGCTCGCCTCGTTGCGCGAGCGCTACGGTCGGCTGATCGGCGCGCCGCCGGGGACGATCGCCCTCCATCCCAACATCTCTACCGCGCTCACCTCGGTGGCAGAGTCGCTGGACTATCGGCTCCGGCCGCGGGTGGTGGTGACCAGCCTCGAGTTCCCCACCGTTCCCTACCAGTGGCTGGCCAAGGCCGGACAGGTCGAAGTCGTGGTGGTCGAAAGCCCCGACGGCGTCAGCGTACCGCTGGAGGCGATCGAGCGCGCGGTGGACGGCAGGACCGCGCTGGTCGCCACCAGTCACGTCTTCTTCACCAGCGGCGCGATCCAGGACATCCGCGCGGTGGCGGAGATCGCCCACCGGAACGGCGCGCTGGTGCTGGTGGACGGCTACCAGGCCGCGGGTCAGATCCCGGTGGACGTGGTCGCCTCGGACGTGGATTTCTACTGCGCCGGCGGCCTCAAGTGGCTCCTCGGCGGCAGCGGTGTGGCCTTCCTCTACGCCCGGGCCGACCTGCTCGGCACGCTGGCGCCGCGGGCTACCGGTTGGTTCGCCCACCGGGAGCAGTTCCGCTTCGACCCTCACTCGCTCTCTCTGCATGCCGACGCCCGCCGGCTCGAGGCCGGCACGCCCGCGATGCTCCCGGTCTACGCCCAGCTCGGCGGTCTCGACGTGGTGGATGAGCTCGGGCCGGCGGAGATCCGCCGGCGCACCATGCCGCTGGTCGAGGACCTGATCGATCAAGCGCAGTGGGCCGGGCTCCGGACTAAGATCGCCGCGCGAGAGGACGAGCGCTCGGCCATCGTGATGCTCGCGTGCGACGATCCGGGCGGCGCGGTCCGCCGCCTGGCGGAGGCCTCGATCATCGCCGACGCGCGGCCGGGCCACGTCCGCCTGTCTCCCTACTTCTACAACGTGGCCGACGACCACCGCGCCGCCATCGAGCGCCTGACCCGTGACTGACACCCCGTACCGCCACCTCGACGACAAGAAGCTCCCGACCGAGGACGAGCAGCTCCTGGAGAGCCCGCCGCCTCAGCCGCCGGAGCAGCTCTTCCTCAAGTCGGATTCGTGGCGGGTGCTCAGGATCATGGGCGAGTTCGTCTGGGGATTCGACAACCTGGCCGACGTGAGCGACGGCGTGACGATCTTCGGCTCGGCCCGCACGCAGCCGGCAGACCCGCAGTATGCCAAGGCGGTGGAGACCGCCCGGCTGCTGGCGCGGGCCGGTATCCCGGTCATCACCGGTGGCGGTCCCGGGATCATGGAGGCGGCGAACCGGGGCGCGATGGAGGGGGGCGGAATGTCGGTCGGGTGCAACATCGAGCTGCCGTTCGAGCAGGGATCGAACGCGTACCTGACGCGCAGCCTCAACTTCAAGTTCTTCTTCGTCCGCAAGACGATGTTCGTGAAGTACGCCACGGCATTCATCGTCTTTCCCGGGGGCTACGGCACGCTCGACGAGCTGTTCGAGGCATTGACCCTGATCCAGACCGGCAAGGTCAAGCATTTTCCGGTGGTGCTCTTCGGCCGGGAGTACTGGTCCGGACTGGTGGACTGGCTCACCCGCACGGTGGCCGCCGAACGCAAGGTCAACCCGGCCGACCTCCATCTGTTCAAGGTGACCGACGATCCGGCGGAGGCGGTCGCGCTGGTGGTCGCGGCCCGCGCCGGCAAGCCGGACGA
>JACCRH010000177.1 GCA_013813675.1 Gemmatimonadales bacterium | reverse complement strand
GACACCAACTTCGCCCAGATCCTTCTGGACCTGGCCCGCGACCGCGGGTTCAAGGGGCTGGTCGCCAACCGCGCCGACCGGGCCCTGACGATGGCGAGGGAGTACCAGCCGACCGCGGTCACGCTCGACCTCCGGTTGCCCGACGCGGACGGCTGGACCATCCTCGACCGCCTGAAGCACGATCCGGCCACCCGGCACATCCCGGTGCACATCATCTCGGTGGAGGAGAACTGGCAGCGCGGGCTCCGGCTGGGGGCGATCGACTTCCTGGTGAAGCCCGCCAGCAAGGAGTCGCTCTCCGACGCCCTGACCACCCTGCACGAATTCGTGGACCGCCCGGTCAAGCGGCTGCTGGTGGTGGAGGACGACGAAGTGGCGCGGCAGAGCATCGTCGAGCTGATCGGCAGCGGCGACGTGCAGACCACCACGGTGGGCACTGGCGCGGAGGCGATCGCCAAGCTGCAGGAGGAGCACTTCGACTGCATGGTGCTCGACCTCGGCCTTCCCGACATGACCGGCTTCCAGCTCATCACCCGGGTGAAGAGCGAGATCGGGCTCCGCAAGCTCCCCACCATCGTCTACACCGGAAAGCAGCTCAGCCGGCGGGAGGAGGCCGAGCTGCGCCGGCTGGCGGAGTCGGTGGTGATCAAGGACGCCGGGTCTCCCGAGCGGCTGCTCGACGAGACGGCGTTGTTCCTTCACCGCGTCACCGCCAGTCTGCCCGACGGCAAGCGCCGGATGCTGGAGCAGCTTCACCGCACCGATCCGACCCTGACCGGGCGCAAAGTGCTGATCGTCGACGACGACGTCCGCAACATCTTCGCGCTGACCACGTTCCTCGAGCGCAGCGAGATGAAGGTGTCCTACGCCGAGAGTGGCCGGGAGGGCATCGCCCGGCTGCAGGAGGCGGGAGACATCGACGTCGTGCTGATGGACGTGATGATGCCGGAGATGGACGGCTACGAGACCATGCGCGCCATCCGGCAGCACGCCCGCTTCCGCCAGCTTCCCATCATCGCGGTGACGGCCAAGGCGATGAAAGGCGACCGCGAGAAGTGCATCGAGGCCGGCGCCTCGGACTACATCGCCAAACCGGTGGACATGGACCAGTTGCTGTCGCTGCTGCGAGTATGGCTGTACCGGTAGGGGGCGCGTCCGGCCCCGGGCGGGCGGACGGTCTCGTGCTCTCGGCGCCGGCCGTCTCGGATTCCGCCGGGCCAGCCGCCCAGTCGGACGACCGGGTCAACATCCTCCTGGTCGACGACCAGCCCGCCAACCTGATGGCCCTGGAGGCGATGCTCCAGGGTCTGGGGCAGAACCTGGTCAAGGCGGAGTCCGGCCGGGAAGCGCTCAAGTGGCTCCTGACCCACGACTTTGCCGTGATCCTGCTGGACGTGAAGATGCCCGACATGGACGGCTTCGAGACGGCCGCCTTGATCCGGGACCGGGACAAGAGCCGAGACACGCCGATCATCTTTCTCACCGCGGCGGACAAGACCCACACCGAGGCGGTGCGGGGCTACGCGGTGGGCGCGGTCGACTACCTGGTCAAGCCGGTGGTTCCCGAATTCGTCCGGTCCAAGGTGTCGGTCTTCGTCGAGCTGGCAAAGAAGAGCGAGCTGCTGCGGCGTCAGGCCGATCAGCTCCGGGAGGGCGAGCAGGCGGCTCGGGAGCTGGCCGAGACCCGGGCGGAGCTGCTGCGGGACCTCGAGCACAAGAACCAGGAGCTGGAGAGCTTCAGTTACGCCGTCTCCCACGACCTCAGGGCGCCGCTCCGGCGGATCGAGGCCTTCGGCCGCGCGGTGCTCCAGACCCAGGGGGAAAGGCTGGACCCGGACGGGCGCCGCTTCGTCGACCGGATGCAGGAGGCGAGCCGGCAGATGTCCCACCTGATCGACGATGTGCTGCACCTCTCGAAGGTGAGCCGGGCCGAGCTGCGGCAGCAGGATGTGGATCTGAGCGCCCTGGCCGACGCGATTCTCGCTCGGCTGCGGGAGAGCGAGCCCGAGCGCACCATGGAGGCGCGGGTCCGACCCGGGGTGACGGTGACCGGCGACGGACGGCTGCTTCGCATCGCGCTCGCCAATCTGCTCGAGAACGCCTGGAAGTTCACCGCCCGCGAGCCGGCCGGCCGGATCGAGTTCGGGATGACGACGGCCGCGGGGGAGCCCACCTACTTCGTGCGCGACAACGGGGCCGGGTTCGACATGGCCTATGTCGACCGGCTCTTCGGGCCTTTCCAGCGGCTGCACCTGGCGAGCGAGTTCCCCGGCTCCGGAATCGGTCTCGCTACGGTCCAGCGGATCATCCATCGAATGGGCGGACGGGTATGGGCCGAAGCGTTGGTCGGGCAGGGCGCTACGTTTTCCTTCACGTTGGGCCGTACCCGCGGCTGAGACTCCGAAGCCGCTGAGCCAGGTTCAGACCCGCCGGTTGTCCCACTCCGCCACACCCGTGACCCGCCCGAGGTTGACCAGGACCACCCGGAGCTTCCGGGCATCGTTCGATTCGAGCGACTGACCGTAGGAAACCACGACGCAATCGTGCAGAACCGCGAAGCCGGGCTGCTGTCTGAGGAAGTCGGAGACCCGGACATTCACCAGGACTTCCAGAGTACCGTGGAGTATTCCCACGGAGAGCAGGCAACCCACCCGGTGCGGCGTAGTGCGCCCGCCGCTACCCGGAGTCTCCACCAGCTCGTCACCCTGGGTGGGCTCGATCGCGATGATGGAGTCGCGGCGCACCGCGATGAAAGGGATGCGCTCGCTCTCGTTGGGAATCCGCACCCGGGTCAGCTTGACGATATGGTTCCCGGGGGCGAGGAAGTCCACCAGGCTCTGATGGCCCGGTACGTGAAAGATCCCGGCGACCCATCCAAGGTCGGTGAGGACGTTGACGGTGGAGCGCCGGAGCGGCGGAGTAGTGGGGTAGTGCATGGGGGAGGATATAAGTATCCGGCCGGCAGGAATGTGATATGTGCCCTCGGAAACCTGTGACCCCACTAGTTGACATGGGCGGCTCCGAAAGTGTTATAATGGTCGCGCTCCCATGCCCCCAGGATCATCTCACGCCGGTCGAAACCTTATGGCCCCCCGGCCCTGGTGAGCGTGCCCCCAAGAGCGATGAGGTCGGATGACCGAGGTCTCGAAGGAAGCACTCACTCTCGTCACCGGTGCAACCGGCTTCACCGGGAGCCACCTGGTTCGGGCTCTGGTGGCCGACGGTGCCCGGGTCCGTGTGATCGCCAGATCCGCGGAGCGGGCTCGCCAAATGCTTCCTCCCTCGGTGGACATCGTCGAGGGCGACATCGCCGATCCGCACATTGTCGAGCGGGCGGTGCAGGGCGTCAGCACAGTCTACCATCTCGCGGCGCTGTATCGCGAGGCCAAGCATCGGGACACCCGCTATCGGGAAGTGAACGTGGACGCCTCCCGGCGGCTGCTCGACGCGGCGGTCGAGACCGGGGTCCGCCGGTACGTTCACTGCAGCACCGTGGGAGTGCACGGACACATCGCCTCGCCGCCGGCCGACGAGCAGACGGCCTACGAACCGGGTGACGTCTATCAGGAAACCAAGTGTGAGGCGGAGCGGCTGGCATACTCGTACCGCGACCGCATTCCGCTCGCCATCGCGCGGCCCACGGCGATCTATGGGCCGGGGGACACCCGTCTGCTCAAAATGTTCCGGATGGTCGCCCGGCAGCGGTTCCCCCTGCTCGGCGGGGGCGAGAACTTCTACCACATGGTGCACGTGAACGATCTCGTGCGGGGGCTCCGGCTCCTCGGCACCCACCCGAAGGCGGTGGGTGAGATCTTCATCCTCGGCGGAGAGCGCTACCTCAAGCTGTCCGAGCTGGTCGGCATAATCGCCGAGGCCGCGGGCGTGCCCGCGCCGTGGATCCGCCTGCCCGCCAAGCCGTTCCAGCTCGCCGGATCGCTGGTCGAAAAGCTCTGCATCCCCTTCGGCATCGAGCCTCCCATCCACCGGCGCCGGGTGGACTTCTACACCAAGAGCCGCGCGTTCAGCATCGAGAAGGCCAAGCGCCTGATCGGCTACCGGCCCGAGGTGGGACTGGAGGAAGGAATCCGGGAGACGCTCGATCGCTACGTGGCCAACGGGTACATCGAGGTGGCATACCAGCGGTGACCGTGGTTGCCACCGAGCCGCGCGAAGATGCCGACGTCGAATCGTCGTCCGAGCGATACGCGCGGCGGTTCCAGGGTCCAGTCGGCCGGTGGTTCGTAGATTCCCAGACTCACATCACGCTTCAGTCTCTGGCGGGCCTGCCTCCGGGCTCCACGATTCTCGATGTCGGTGGCGGCCACGCGCAGGTCGCGCCTCCCCTGGCCGAGGCGGGCTACCGGGTGACGGTCATCGGCAGCGACCGGTCGTGCGGTGAGCGCCTCGCGGCGCTGACGTCAATCGGGCATTGCCGGTTCGAGGTGGGAAACCTTCAGGCGCTTCCGTATGCCGACGAGGCCTTCGATGCGGTGGTATGCTATCGCCTGATCGCGCACAGCGTCGACTGGCGGCGCCTGGTCGGTGAGCTGTGCCGGGTCGCCCGGCACCGGGTCATCGTCGATTACCCCGCGCGGCGCAGCGTGAACGTCGCTTCCAACGCCCTCTTCAGGATCAAGCACTCCATCGAGCGGGGTACGACCCGTCCCTTCGCACTGTTCGGCCGCGGCGAGGTCGCCAGTGCATTCGCGGCGGCCGGATTCGCGATCGCTTCGGTTCGGCCGCAGTTTCTCCTTCCCATGGCGCTTTATCGTCTGGCTGGCTCGGCGGCCCTCGCGCGCGGAGCAGAAGGCCTGGCCCGTTCGGTGGGACTTACCAGTTTGCTCGGGTCCCCGGTGATCGCGCGGGCCGACCGCCGGCCGACCCAGGGCGGCCCACCCCGCGGCTAGCGCTCGCCTCAGCCCGACAGCGCCGTGCGAACGGTGTCCACCAGGCGGGAGACGACGAAGGGCTTGTTGAGGAGCTGACCCTCCGGCACGTCCACGCCCTGCTTCAGCAAATCCTCCCGGGAATAGCTCGACATGAAGAGCACCCGGACCCAGCGCTGCTTCGAGCGGATCTGGCGCGCGAGCTCCGATCCCAGCCCCCCCGGCATCTCGATGTCAGTGAGCACCAGATCCACGGCCCCAGCCAGCTCCGCCAGGAGATTCCGGGCGTCCGCCGCCCGGGTGGCCGTCCATACCCGATAGCCCTGCGCCCTCAGACTGCGCTCGACCAGGGTCAGGATCGCTGGGTCGTCGTCCACCACCAGAATCGTGCTGTCGGCCGGGCGAGGGCCAGTCGGGGATCCTGAAGCGGTCATGGTGGAAGGTCCCTGAAAGCTGGGCCTGCAGCGGAACTCGGGGTCGAGCGGCGAGGTCAACGGCAAGATACTGGGAAGGGCGCCGAGTTCCAGGTCCAGAGGCCAGTCGGCTCAGTAACATTTCGTTCCACCCGTAACGCCGCGATGCAGGAAACGGCATCATTGGTTGGCCCGCAACTCATTTCCCGACAAGTGCTTTAGTCAGGACTGCAGATTGGCGCATCGCTTGCCTTCCAAGGATGCGCGAGTTGCCGGGAATTCTCGACGCACTCCGACTGCGGGTCACTTTGGATTTCACCGGGAGACGAGCCATGAAAAAGCTGCACTCGATGGTGGGCGGGAGCATGTTGGCGGGGACGGTGGGCGTGTTGGCGGCGTGTGCCGGAGAATCGTCCACGGTCTCGGGGCCGTCCGAGGCGACTGCGCAGGCGACTGCGCAGGCTATCGGCGTGGTACCTCTGGCGGGCAGCGTCCGGCTCCGCTGCGAGCGGCGCTCCAACCGTTCCAAGATCTCGGTCGACGGACGGAACCTGAGCCCGCGTGGAGGCATCTTCCGCGCGCGGGTCCGCGCGGCCGGCGGCACCGCGACTTCGGGCACCCGGCGGGCGGTCGGCGACGAGGTCGAGTTCGACTTCGACAGCAACCGGAATGACATAAGGGAGGGTGCGACCAGGATCCCGGCCTCGTTCATCGCCGCGCGCTCCGGGCCGGACGTGGTCGGAGAGATCCTCAACGCGCAGGGCCAGGTGGTTGCCTCTCAAGGGGCGGACTGCGAGTCACGCTAGGCATCTGCTGGACTCTTGCCATTCTAGTGCGCTTGCCGGGCCGCCCGCAGGCGGCCCATCAAGCCCTAGCGCACCGAGTCGCTCGGTGGCGGCGTGGAGAGCGTGTCCTCGAGCCGTACCGAGTCTCCCGGCACCTGCACGGTATTGCCTGCACTGTCCTCCGCCATCGCTGGACTGCCCTCATCGGAGCGATTGCCCCCGCAGCCGGCCAGGATGAGGGCGCCCAGTAGGATCATTCGTCGACGCATAGGTCCTCCGTTCTGAGAGAAAGCGCTCAGCGCAACGGTCGCATGTAGTCCGCACAAGCCTTGGCCACGCTCAGCTTAGCCAGCATATCATACTCTGGGCGATGCGCAATGAGGAGCTAAGAGCTATGAGGATAGGAATCGAGATTGGTGACGGGGATCATCGCGGGACCCCTGATGAGAGCGTAAGGTCTGGCTGAGCACCGGCTAAACTCCCTGGGGAGGACCTACCATGTTCCGCCTGCTCGCCACCAGTTGGCTCGCCCGACGTCTGGCCGTACCCCTCGGCCGGGCGATTCCGAATCCCATCCTGCGCGCCGCCGCAATGGCTGGGGCCAGCGTAGTGGCGGCCCGGCTGCTGCAAAAGCGCTCCGGGAAAACCTCTCGGCCTCACGCCGGTGTCCCGGCGCGTTAGCCACGCCGATGGTCGCCTTGGACGGTTGTCGTATCGAGCGTGTGCTGAACAGGGGGAATTCACCCCAAGGCAATCATTGAACGGGGATGCGTACCAGCAGCCCTGCGGGGCTCGGCTCGACCAGGAAATGCGGCGGGCGCAATCCAAAGATCCGCCAACGGCCGCTGATCACCTTGGCGGTCGTGATCCCGAGGGCTGCCCCGAACACCACGTCGCTTGCCCAATGTCGATTGTCATAGACTCGCGACCAAGCTGTCCCGGCTGCGATTGCGTACAAACCCGCCGCAGCCCAGCCATTGTGCAGGTCATCCGCCAGGGAGGTCGCCAAGGCAAAGGCCACCGCGCTGTGCCCAGATGGAAATCCGCCCTGTCCGGAGAAGGGGCGGAACGCGAAGGGTCCGTCTCCGGCATCGGGCCTGGCACGGCCGGTCACCAGCTTCAGGGTCTGGAACGCCACCGTCGAGACTGCGACGCTCGCGGCGAGTCGTCCGCCGGCCCTGGTGATCGCCGGGTCGTGCGTCAACAACCCGGTCACCAGCACACCTAGGGGCAAAACGGCATAGACCTCAGGCTGGCCCACCCGCCGAAAGACCGAGGCGATGTCCTCGGCCGAGCGGGTGGGATGCTCGCGAAACTCGTGGGTGACCTTCTCGTCCGTGGATGTGAAGGCGAGCGTCCCCGCAACCACGCCTGCCACTTCCCACCAACGGACAGTGTGTGGCCGCTCCGCTGTCAGTTGCAGGGTCGGCTTGGTGAGGGGTGGGACCGAGAAACGCGTCGCAGTGCTCGGGGATTGGGCGACCAAGACCGACTGCACGCCAAGCAGGAGGAGTCCGGTCCAATAGCGAAGTACTTTGATCCCGATCGGATGAATGAGCGGAGTATGCTCTGGGGTGGCGCCGAGAGAAGGCATATTAGGTCCTCTTGTGGAACAGATCGACCGGCCCCGACCTTCCCTGAATATATGCCGGGTTCTCGATTCTTAGCTGCTTCCATGGCGGGCTGTCCGCTGGCCGGCAGCCGGCAGCCATTCACCCTAGCGCCACCGGTGGTCGCGGGGTAGCATGGGATACGACCCCGTCATTAGTCACGAGGCCCATGGCTCGCCAATTCCACCGTCTCGTAGGCGCCTCCTCGATTGTTCTCCTTGCGAACTGCGAGGGCATCCTGCCTACCCAGCGGGAACGCACCGGCGCTCCCGGCCAGCAGCCTGCGATGGTGGAGGAATCCCGTCCTAAGGAGAAGACTCCTACGTTCCGGCGCGCCACCGAGGTGGCAATGGCGCAGGCCGAACCGGCGTTCGAGCAGATCCGTCAAAGTCTCCGCCAACTTGTGGTGGCGGAGCAAGGATTCTTTGCCGAGACTGGGGTCTACACCCACGACCTGGACAAGTTGGCAATCAGGAAAGAGGGCGAGAGCGAGATCAAGTTTCTGTGGCTTGGCCCGGAGGGCTGGGCGGCAAGAGGGACCCACCCCAAGCTTACGGGACGCGATTGTGTGATTTTCGTCGGGGCAACCAAGGCCTTACCAGTGAGCCAGCGATATCAGCGCCGTGGCAGACCAGGGGTGCCCGTGTGCGACGTGCCGCCCGGACCTCAGGCATCAGCTGTCACGACCCATCCGCCTCCCATCGATACCACAAGCGCGCTTGATGTGGTGAGCCCCT
>JACCRH010000063.1 GCA_013813675.1 Gemmatimonadales bacterium | reverse complement strand
GCGCATACGGGTACTCCGTCTTTTTCAGCGATGTTGCTGAACAGCGCAGCCGCGAATGATCTACTGCGCGAGGCGATCTACTATATGGAACGGCTCGACCGACCGCAAGCTCAATACCTACTGTGCCACGCGGCTGCAAACGGTAAGGTGGCTCACCGGTGAGCCCGTTCACGGTGTTACGCGAACTGGGGCACGGATCCCGCGCGATGGTGGAGGAGGTGTACGCCCATCTCGGCACGATGCGGCACCGGTCGGAGGCCGTGGAGTACCGGATCGAGCAGCACGCGGAAGCCCTGGCCGACCGCCTCGCCAGGCTATCGTCTGTGACCAGTATTGTGACCACGGCAGCCGACGGGGTCGGGCACGAAAAACCCCGCAACCGCGAAGCGGAGACGGGGTCAAACGTTACGCCATCGGGGCGCCGGGATTCGAACCCGGGACCTCCTGCTCCCAAAGCAGGCGCGCTACCGGACTGCGCCACACCCCGGACTTCTTTCACAACACGATTTCGGCCTGCTCATGAGGACGTTCAACATAGCGGCCTCGTCCGGCTGCTGGTAGCGACGCGGATCAGCCCTCGGCGGCCTCGGCGAGAATGGGCCCCTGTACTCCGACAGAGACCACCTCTTGGACCGTGGGAGGGGCTTCGGCATCCCGCAGCCTCTCGTACAGTATGGCTGCGGCGATCATGGCGGTGATCGGCGCGGCCCAGTACACCCAATGAGCATACCACAGCCCGCCGACGAACGCCGGTCCGAATGACCGGGCCGGATTCATGCTGGCACCGGTCAACGACCCTCCCATCAACGCGCAAAATCCCACGGTCAACCCAACCGCGAGCGGTGCGAACCCGTCCGCCACCCGCTCGTCCGTGGCGACAGCCATGATGACAAACATCAGGCCGAACGACAGCAACCATTCCACGCCGAAGGCTGCCCGGATCGGAATCATCGGCAGCGTGGCTCCGAGCTTTCCCACGGGGCCGAGCGCCATCACGAGAGCGGTTGACCCGGCTACCGCTCCACAGCACTGGGCAGCAACGTAGGGAATCACATCGCCGGCAGGAAATCGTTTCACCGACCAGAACGCCACTGTCACCGCCGGGTTCAGATGCGCCCCGGACAGATGGCCGACTGCATACACCATGGCGATCACCACCAGGGCAAAGGCCAGCGCCACCCCGACATGGCCCACCGCCCCACCGGTGAGAGCATCCACCATCGCGGTTCCCGGTCCGATGAACACCAGAAAGAACGTGCCGATCCCCTCAGAGACCAGCCGACGCCATCTGACCGATCGAGATGACCGCGTTGCACCGGACGAGCGCGTCATTCCTTGGCGCTCGCCGTTCGGGTCGGTTGCCCGCCAGTACGTAGATAGTCGGCAAACTCGTCGGGCAGGTCGCTCTCCCGGATGGCTCGCCCGGCAGCTTCGACGTCGTACTCTACGCGTACACATTCCACCTTTATGCCGCCGGCAGCCACATCCAGCAGGACGTATCCAGCCCGCCAGTTCCCGTCCTTCGGTCGCCCAACGCTGCCGGTATTCACGAAGTGGAGTCCGTTCACTTCGCGCTGCCAAGGCCTGTGAGTGTGACCAAAGGCGATCACGTCGCCCGGCTTCATACCCGCGAGCCCGGCCATCTTCAGGCAGAACTCGTCCGAGCGATCTTCGGTCCAATAAACGGTGTTGAGCGTCGGCGTACCATGAACCAGGACCACCCGGGGTCCGGTCAGGTGTCCGCCGTTCGGCAACAGATCGATGCGGAAGGGGAGCCCGGCGAGAAAGGCTTTCGTCTCGGCGCTCACATGCTGCCGGGTCCAAGCGTAGCTCAGGTGACTCAGCTCCTCCTGGTGCGGATCCTCATAGCGACAGCCGCAGTGCTTGTAATCGCTGCCGACCGTGGAGTCGTAGTTGCCTGCCACCCCGGCGATCCCAGCACTCTGAATCAGCTCGACCGTCTCGTTCGGCCACGGGGCGTAGCCGACAAGGTCGCCAATATGGTGGATCGAGCTCGCTCCACGGCGCTCGATGTCGGCCAGTACGGCCCGGAGCGCTGGCAGGTTGGCGTGAATGTCCGAGATCAGCGCGTACCTCATGGCACCTCCTTCCTCGCGGCTTAGTGGCCGCTGTGTCTCAGCGTGTCTCGAACATCTTTCGCATAACCGTGGCAGACGCGGGACACGCGCTTCGGAATTCGACCGACTCTTTCACCTCCGCGGGCACTTCCTCACGAGGGATCGGGATGAATCCGAAACGCGGGAAGTATTGCTCCGCGGTGGTGGTCAGGAGGTAGACCGAATCCACTCCACCCTGGTGAGCGTGCTCCAGGGCACGATGGACGAGTGTTTCTCCCACGCCTATGCCCCGGGCGCGGGGCTCGACCACGGCGGACCGAAGCAAGGCCGCACGAGCGTAGCGCTCCAGCCCGATGGCACCGACGATGCCATCGGTGTCCTGGGCCACGAAGAAGTCCTGAAGCGTCGAGGGCACGCCCTCCGTCGGAAGGGCCGCGGCTTCCAGCATGCCTAGAACCAGGCCAAAGTCGCTGCCCGTGGCGGGGCGGACTCTGAGGGACGAATCTGACGCTTCCGGACCGCGACTCACGCCGCCCGCGCGGGCTTGCGGGCCCGAATGAATGCCCCCATGACTCGGCCTCCCACCTCATGAGCCAGGACCTCCGTATCCAGCCCGGTGCCGGTGAGAAACGCCTTGGCGTCCTGGAACTCGTAGATCCGGGTGGGCTCGATGCCGATCTGCTCAAACCCCGCCTGCCGCAGGTGGCCGTGGAACTCCTGCTCGGTCAGCGCACCCGCTACGCACCCGACCCACAGCTCCATGTTCTGCCGGACCTGGGCAGGTACCTCACCCCGCACCACCACATCCGACACCGCGAACCTCCCGCCGGGCTTGAGCACCCGGAACGCCTCGCCGATCACCTTCCGCTTATCCCCGGAGAGGTTCACGACACAGTTCGAGATGATCACGTCCACCGAGTTGTCCGGGAGGGGGATAGCTTCGATCTCGCCGGTCAAGAACTCGACATTCTCCACCCCGGCTTTCTGCTGGTTCTCCCGAGCGAGAGCCAGCATCTCCGGGGTCATGTCCAGCCCATAGGCCTTGCCCGTAGGACCCACACGCTGGGCCGAGAGCAAGACGTCGATACCTCCGCCAGAGCCCAGGTCCAGAACCACCTCGCCCTCATTCAGCTCGGCCAGTGCGGTCGGGTTGCCGCACCCCAGGGAAGCCAGTACCGCGTCGGCCGGGAGGGTCGCGGTCTCGGCCTCAGTGTAGAGATTGGACGTGATCGGATCGTCAGTCGAGACGCCGCAGGAGCCGCCACAGCATCCTGACCTGGCTCCGGTGGCCACCTGAAGCGCAGCCCGTCCATAGTGCTCGCGCACCGTAGCCGTGATGTCCTCGGTACTCATGGTCGCCTCCATCAAAAAAGGTTGATGTATTGAGCAATCAAAGAGTTATCTAGCAGCACCCACTCCGGCGCTCGGCCGCCGACGGAGCCGATGCTATACCGTCGAGCAGCCCGGAGGCGTCCGTCAACGCCTGTGCGCTCAGCGTGTAGTACATCCAGCGGCCTTCGCGCCGATCAAGCACGAGTCCAGCATCTTTGAGCACCTTCAAGTGGAACGACAGTCGCGACTGCGCCGCGTCCATCGCGTCGGTAAGGTCGCATACACACCGCTCCCCAAAGCGCAGCCGTTGAAGGATGGACAGGCGGGTCGGATCGGAGAGCGCTTGAAATAGACGCGCGGCCCGGTCGATCGAGGCGTCAGTGAGAAGTGCCATGGTGTTAACATATCAACTTTGGCTGATGCGTCAAGGGTGCTACGGGGGCAGAGAGAAAGGACTCCACGTTTCGCCGCCTCACGCCCACGTGTTCCTGCGGGCCGTCATCCGGGCAGTCGAGCAAGCCCCGTTGGAGAACGAGCAACGCCTGGGCAGTTGATTCTCCCGGCGGACTACGACACGGCCTTGCCAAGGGCCCCGGCCAGCTCCCGGAGCGCCCTCCCTCGATGGCTCACCGCGTCCTTCTCTTCCGGGGCCGCCTCGCCGAAGGTCTTGCCAAGCTCATCGCTCAGGAAGTACGGATCGTAGCCGAACCCCGCTCCGCCCTTGGGCACCTCGAGAATCCGGCCGGCGCAGGTCCCTTCGAACACCTGCGGTACCGACCCCGAGCTCGGCAGATAGACCAGCACGCAGCGATATCGTGCTCCCCGGCGAGCCCCGGCCGCCCCCGTCAACCGGCGCACCAGCTCGAGATTGTTTGCCGCGTCGACCTCGGCGTCGCTGCCGGACGCGCCGGCCCACCGGCGGGACCGGACGCCCGGCGCTCCGCCGAGCGCGAGCACCTCCAGCCCGGAATCATCGGCCACGGTGGGAAGCCCGCTCAAGCGGGCGAAGTACTCCGCCTTTCGCCTGGCGTTGGCCTCGAACGACTCGCCCAGCTCCAGCGCCTCCTCGGCTGGTTTCGGATAGAGGCCGATATCGTCGGGAAACACCACCTCGACGCCTGCCGGCTCCAGCACCCGCCGGAACTCGCGCTGTTTGCCTGCGCTCCGGGTGGCCCCGAGCAGCTTCACCAGCCCAGCGCCTGCTTCTGCGCGGCGAAGAGCTCCGCGATTCCCCGCTCCGCCAGGTCCAGCAGCACATCGAGCTGCGCACGGGGGAAAGTGCCGTGCTCGCCGGTGCCCTGCACCTCCACGTAGCTCGACGGGTGGAGCATGACGACGTTGGAGTCCACGATCGCGTCGCGATCCTCGAGGTAGGCCAGATCGAGTCGCTCCTCGCCTTCGACCACCCCGACCGAGACGGCCGCCACGAGGCTTCCGAACGGCGAGGGCAGGCCGGTCTTGCTGGACAGCCAGGCGCAGGCGTCGGCCAGGGCGACGCATCCGCCGGTGATGCCCGCCGTACGGGTGCCTCCGTCGGCCTGAAGCACGTCGCAGTCCACCCGGATGGTGTACTCCCCGAACGCCATCGTGGCCATCGCCGCCCGGAGCGAGCGGCCGATCAGCCGCTGGATCTCCTGGGTGCGGCCGCCCGGCCCATTTCGCTCCCGCTGGGTGCGCTCGAGGGTGGCGCGAGGCAGCATGGCGTACTCCGCGGTGACCCA
>JACCRH010000019.1 GCA_013813675.1 Gemmatimonadales bacterium | reverse complement strand
CATCGGCGCCTGGACGGCGGAGTACGTGGTGATGCGCGGTCTCCATTGGCCCGACGCGTTTCCCGAGGGCGACATCGGTCTTCGAAGGGCCATGGGCGGCCTCTCGCCCGCGCGGCTCCGCGCCGTGGCGGAGGTCTGGCGCCCCTGGCGATCGTACGCGGCGCAGCACCTTTGGGCCTGGCTCGGCGACCCTCGCCAGCCGGCCACACGCTCCACTTAGCTTCGAGGACCAGGCGCGATGACCCGGCAAGACCAAGCCTTAGACTTCCGCCGCCGCCATCTGCCCGGCGCGGCCACGATTCTGGTGCTGCCCAACGCGTGGGATGCAATGAGCGCCCGGGTGATCGAAGAGGCAGGCGCGCCCGCCATCGCGACCACCAGCTCCGGCGTCTCCTGGTCGCTGGGCCGCCCGGACGGGGAGGGGCTCACCCGCGACGAGATGATCGCCGCCGTCCGCCGGATCGCGGGTGCCGTCGCCGTCCCGGTAAGCGCCGACATCGAAGGCGGCTACGGGTCGGGCACTCCGGAGGATGTCGCGGAGACGGTGGCCGCCGTGATCGCCGCCGGAGCGGTGGGGGTCAACCTCGAGGACGCGGCGAGGGGTGGTGAGGAGGGGCTGCTGGAGACGTCGCGACAGGTGGACCGGATCGCCGCCGCGCGGGCGGCCGCGACAGCCCGTGGGGAGCTGTTCGTGAATGCCCGGGTCGACACCTACCTGCGTAGCGTGGGCCCCGCGAACAAGCGCTTGGAGGAGACGGTCGGTCGCGCGCGGGCCTACGTCGCCGCGGGCGCCGATGGCATCTTCGTGCCGGGCGTGGTGGATGCCCCGACCGTTCGGCTCCTGGCCGGCGCGATCGAGGCACCGCTCAACGTCATGGCGGGGCCCGGGGCGCCGAGCATCGCGGAGCTGCGTGAGCTGGGCGTGGCGCGGGTGAGCGTCGGACCATCGATCGCACTCGCGGCACTGGGAGCTATCCGTCGCGCCGCGACCGAGATCCTGAGTCATGGCACATACGACGAAATGCGCGGGGCCGTCGACTTTTCAGAGGCCGACGGCCTCTTCCCGCGGGGTGAGGGGGTGTAGCCGGGCCACCATGTCGTCGTCTCCTGATCGTTAGGAAAGGACCATGAATCGAAAGCGGGAGCTCAGCCAGAGGGAGGTTGTGGATCAGCTCCGAGCGCTCGGCGTCAAGCAGGGCGGGGTGCTGTTGGTCCACACGTCGTTTCGCGCCGTCCGGCCGATCGCGGGAGGCCCACTGGGGTTGATCGAGTCGCTTCGGTGCGCGCTGGGCAGCGAAGGGACACTGGTCATGCCCTCGTGGACCGGAACCGATGAAGAGCCATTCGATCCGTCGTCCACGCCCGCGTCTCCCGATCTCGGCGTGGTGGCAGACACCTTCTGGCGGTCATCGGGCGTGCAGCGCAGCAACCATCCTTTCGCGTTTGCCGCGGCCGGTCCGCGGGCGGTGGAGATCACCTCCGGCCCGCTTCCCACTCCGCCTCACACACCGGACAGCCCCGTCGGCCGGGTACACGAGCTGGATGGGCAGATGCTCCTGCTCGGAGTCGATCACGACAGTAATACGACCCTGCACCTCGCGGAGCTTCTCGGCGGCGCTCCCTACCGGGTGCCGAAACACTGTACCGTTCTCCAGGATGGCCGGCCGGTGCGGATCGACTATGGAGAGAACGATCACTGCTGCAAGCGGTTCACTCTGGCGGGCGAATGGCTGGTGGGGCAGGGCATGCAGTCCGAAGGGCCCGTGGGGCACGCCCACGCGCGGCTGGTACGAGCCCGTGACGTGGTGGGAGTCGCCCTCGAACGCCTGGCCCGCGATCCGCTGATCTTTCTGCATCCGCCCGGTGCGGGATGCACCGAGTGCGACGCGGCGCGGGCGAGCGTCGCTGGCTGACGCTCCCCGCGTAACCATCCCCCCTTGCTGGCCTTCCCCAGCCCCCCGGGACATATTCCCGCCGTTCCCGGACACAAAGGCATCGATGGACGAGCTGCGCAGCCGGTTGGAGGAGGCGCGCGGGCACCTATGTCTTCCAGCGCGAGCTGGGCGGCGGGGGCATGTCCCGCACCTATCTGGCGGTCGAGCGGGCGCTCAACCGGCGGGTGGTGGTAAAGGTGCTCGCCCCGGAGCTGTTGGCCGGCATCTCGGTCGAGCGATTCCGCCGCGAGGTGCTTCTAGCGGCGCAGCTCCAGCACCCCCATGTGGTGCCGGTGCTCAGCGCCGGCGATGCCGGGGGCCTTCCCTGGTTCAGCATGCCCTATGTAGACGGGGACAGTCTCCGTCAGCGGCTGGAGCGCGGTCCCCTGAGCACCGGCGAAGTGGTGAGCGTCCTTCGCGACGTGGCGCGCGCCCTGGCCTACGCCCACGCGCACGGGATCGTCCACCGCGACATCAAGCCCGACAACGTCCTCCTCTCCGCCGGCAGCGCCACCGTCACCGATTTCGGCATCGCCAAGGCGATCAGCGCCGCCCGGACCGACGGCGACCGGCACGCGACCCTGACCCAGCTGGGGACCTCGATCGGCACGCCGACCTATATGGCGCCCGAGCAGGCGGCGGCGGATCCCGACACCGATCACCGGGCCGACCTCTACGCGTTCGGCGCCATGGCGTACGAGCTCATCGTCGGCCACCCGCCGTTCCAGGCGAGCACCCCGGCGCGGCTGCTGGCGGCGCATATGAGCGAGGCGCCCCGCGACCCCCGGACGCTTCGATCCGACACGCCGGTCCTC
This sequence comes from Gemmatimonadales bacterium, assembly GCA_013813675.1. GTDB lineage: Bacteria > Gemmatimonadota > Gemmatimonadetes > Gemmatimonadales > GWC2-71-9 > CAVVWJ01. Next base: position 672 of record JACCRH010000019.1, on the reverse strand, counting down.
CTCGCCGAGCTGGTGATGGCCTGTCTCGCCAAGGACCCAGCCGACCGCCCGCAGCAGGCGGCGGATCTGGTTCGCGTGCTGGAGACGGTCACGTCGAGCGGCGACGCCCGGGCAGCCCCGGCGGTGCTCGCGGGCGGACGCATCCCGGTCGGGAAGGCGGTCGCGCTCTGGGCCGCGGCGACTGCCGGCGTCGCCGTGACCGCGTGGGCGGCGACCGATGTGGTCGGACTTCCCGACTGGGTGCTGCCCGGCTCGCTGGGGGTCATGCTCGCCGGGCTTCCCGTCATCGGCATCACGGCGTTCGTGCAGCGCGCCGCGCACCGGGCCTATACCACCACGCCGCAGCGAACCCCCAGCGGGACGCCGACGACGCCCGGAACCCTGGCGACCCTCGCCCTCAAAGTGAGCCCGCACGTGTCCTGGCGCCGCGCCTGGGTCGGCGGCTGGCTGGCGCTCGGCACCTTCGCCGCACTCGTGGTCGGGTTCATGGTCACCCGGGCACTCGGCATCGGACCAGCGGCGTCGCTCAGGGGGAAAGGCGAGTTCGGAGCGCGAGAGACCGTGGTCGTCGCCGACTTCCGGGCGCCGGCTGGCGATTCCACTCTCGGTCCCACCGTCGCCGAAGCGCTGCGCACCGACCTGGCCCAGTCCAGCTCGCTCAACGTGCTCACC
>JACCRH010000007.1 GCA_013813675.1 Gemmatimonadales bacterium | reverse complement strand
CGACGCTCTTTCTGGTGCGGCCGGCCCTCCAGTACTCGGTCGAAGACTTCCTGGACCACCGGGACGAGGTCGGGATGTGCCACCCAGGCGCCGTCGTATCCGTCGCTGGCCTCACGCCCTTTGTCCTCCCGCACCCGGGCCAGGGCGTTCGCATTCACCTCGGCGTCACGCCGGCTGGGGATGAATGCCGCCATGCCGCCGATCGCGTGCGCGCCCCGGTGGTGGCAGGTGCGCACCAGCAGCTCGGTGTACGCCCGCATGAAGGGCACCCCCATGGTGAGTTGGGCCCGGTCGGGCAGCACGAACTCGGGACGGTCCCGAAAGTTCTTGATCATGCTGAACAGATAGTCCCAGCGGCCGGCGTTGAGCCCGGCCGCGTGCTCCCGCAGCTCGTAGAGGATCTCTTCCATCTCGAATGACGCCAGGATCGTCTCGATCAGGACGGTGGCCCGAATGGTGCCGCGCGGCAGCGAGAGCGCACTCTGAGCGGCGATGAACACGTCGTTCCACAGCCGGGCTTCGAGATGGCTCTCCAGCTTGGGCAGATAGAAGTAAGGTCCGCTGCCGCGGGTGAGCAGCTCCCGGGCGTTGTGAAAGAAGTAGAAGCCGAAGTCCACCAGGCTGGCGGAGACCGGCTGGCCGTCCAGCAGGATGTGCTTTTCCAGGAGATGCCAGCCCCGCGGCCGCACCACCAAGGTCGCGAGCCGCTCGCCGAGCGCGTAATGTTTGCCCTCCGGACTCAGGTACCCCAGAGTGCGCCGCACCGCGTCCATGCAGTTGGCCTGACCGCTGATCACATTGATCCACGGCGGCGAGAGCGCGTCCTCGAAGTCCCCCATGAACACCCGCGCGCCCGAGTTGAGCGCGTTGATCATCATCTTCCGCTCGACTGGGCCGGTGATCTCCACCCGGCGGTCGTTGAGATCAGGCGCCGCCGGCGCCACGCTCCACTCGGCGGCACGGACATCCGCAGTCTCCACCAGGAAATCGGGCAGCCCGCCCTCCCGGAGCCGCTGCTGGACCTCCCGCCGGTGGGCCAGCAACTCCTCGCGCAGGGGTCCGAACCGCCGCACCAGATGCTCCACGAATGTTATGGCGTCGGGGGTGAGGATGCGGTCTTGTCCGGGAACGTCCGGTCCGCGGATTTCGAGCGATGGGGTCACTCTACATGCTCCGGAGGGGTGGACTGTCGGGGCTGAGTGTAGTCAGGTTCACCGTGCACCGTTCTGATGGCTACCTTCCTCGCCTACCAACGCTGGCGCTACCGCATCTTCGACTCGCCCTCGTCCGACTCCTCTAGCCGAGACCGACGTGCAGCGCGATGAAGGCGAAGTGAGCCGCGCTCCCGGCGAGCACCAGCAGATGCCATACGCCGTGGTATCCGAAGACCCCGGGCAGGGGGTCGGGGCGCTGACGGGTGAAGATCACGGCACCCACGGTATAGGCGATGCCGCCGGCCGCCAGCCAGGTCAGGCCCCCCGCGCCGACCGCACGCGCGAGCGGGCCGATCGCGACGAGCGCCAGGTAGCCCATTCCCAGGTACGTGCCGGTCGAGACCCACACCGGCGCGTCCAGCCAGCGGATCTTGAAGGGGATCCCCGCCGCGGCGATCGCCCAGCTCGCAACGAGCAGGGCCGGGCCGCCGGAGTCGTGCAGCGTGATCATGGCCACCGGGGTGTAGGTGCCGGCGATAAGGAAGTAGATGGCGATGTGGTCGAGGGTGCGGAGCCGGCGGAGGCCGGGGTCGGAGAGCGGCAGGCCATGGTAGGCGGTGCTGGCGCCGTAGAGCAGGATCAGGGTCGCCCCGTAGATGCCGAAGGCCAGCGTTTGGGTCCGGTCGTCCGCCATCCCCAGCAGGACCCAGGTCCCGCCGGCGGCGAGCAGCAGGCCGATCAGGTGCGACGCGGCGTTGAAGGGTTCCCGGAGGCGCATGGCGGGGAATTTAGCCGCGTGTCATTCCGGGCGAGCCACGCTTCCGCCGAATGCTCACCACTGGGGTGCTCGACAATGCGTGCTCGGGACGACCCTCCCTCCACGGGGCGGCGGTCCACCCGACAACCCCGACCTTGTCGCCCGAGGGGCTCCGGAATAGGGTACAGGGACCTGCCGGAACTCCGCTCCGGCACGCCCAGACATAGGCAGATCGTGACCTGGCGAGGCGACACCCAGCCCGTGCGAATAGCGCTCTTTTCCGAAGTCTACTGGCCGATGGTGAGCGGGGTCGGGGTGACCTTACTCCGCCTCACCGAGGCGCTGCAGGCGCGCGGGCACCAACTGCGGGTCTACTCCGGCACCTACGCCCTGCCCCCCGGCCAGCCCGACCGTGCCGAGGTTCACCGGTCTCCCAGTGTTTCCCTCTTCCTCTACCCGGATGTCCAGTGGGCCTTCCCCCGGATGCGGGAGGTGGTGGACGACCTGGCCCGGTTCCGGCCCGATGTCGTTCACGTGGCGACCGAGTTCTCACTCGGAATCGCCGGGCTGAAGGCGGCGCGGCAGCTCGGCTTGCCCCTGGTCGCCTCGGCCCACACCGACTATGACCAGTACGCCGCGCGCTACGGGGTGCCATGGGCGCTTCGCGCCGGCTGGCACTATCTCCGCTGGTTCTACGGCCAGGCGCACAAGGTGCTCTGCCCGTCCCGGATCTATGAGCAGCACCTGCACAGCCGCGGGGTACTGCACACCGGGGTCTGGAGCCGCGGCGTGGACCCCGAGTGGTTCCATCCCCGGTTCCGGAGCACCGACTATCGCGCCCGATTCGGCGTCGGACCGGGCGACTTGCTGGTGACCTACATCGGTCGGATCGCCCGGGAAAAGAATCTGGAGCTGCTCCTCCGCGCGTGGGAGACGCTGTCGCCGGTGCGGGGCACGGCTCAGCTGGTCCTGGTGGGTCGCGGACCTCTGGAGGACGAGATCCGGCGCCGCGAGATCGCGGGAGTGCACGTCACCGGCCTGCTGCACGGTCACGAGCTGTCCGCCGCCTACGCCTCGGCGGACGTGTTCACCTTTCCGTCGCCGACCGAGACTTTCGGCAACTCGCTGCTCGAGGCGATGGGGTCGGGGCTGCCGTCGCTGGTGGCCGCGTCGGGGGGCGTGCTCGAATTCTCCGAGCACGGCCACAACGCGTGGCTGGTGGCTCCCGACAGCGCCGAGGCCATCGAGGAGGGGCTGGAGCGCCTGCTCACCGATCCCACCCTGCGCCGGCGTCTTGCCGACGGCGGGCTGCAGACGGCGCGAGACCGGGACTGGGCCCAGGTGTACGACCGTCTGCTGGCGGACTACCGAGCCGCGGTGGAAGGGAAGGGTCTGACTCAGGCGGCGTAAGCGCCGCGACGATCAGAGGTGCCGCAGTACCAGGTAGGCCAGCGCCGCGATCGCGGCGCTCATCGGAATCGTCAGGACCCACGCCCACACGATCCGGCCGGCCACGCCCCAGCGCACAGCCGACACCCGCTGGGCCGCGCCGACCCCGACGATCGCGCCGGTGATGGTGTGCGTGGTGCTCACCGGCACGCCGAGGCTCGTCGCCAGCAGCACGGTGATGCCGCCCGCGGTCTCCGCGCAGAACCCCCCGAACGGCCTCAGCTTGGTGATCCGCGTTCCCATCGTCTTCACGATCCGCCATCCGCCCATCGCGGTGCCGAGCGCGATGGCGATGTGCGCCGAGAGCACGATCCAGAGCGGAACGTGATCCGCCGTCGGCAGGTAGAAGTGGCGCAGCCAGCCGGTGGCGTTGGCGAAGTCGGCCTGCGACGCCACCAACAGGCTGACGATGATGCCCATCGTCTTCTGGGCGTCGTTGGCGCCGTGCGAGAGCGAGTAGAGTCCGGCCGAGAGCAGTTGCAGCCGCCGGAACACCCGGTCGAGCGGGCCCGGCGGCGCGTTCCGAAGCGGCCAGGAGAGGCCCACCGTCAGCGCCAGCGCGATGGTCATGCCGAGCAGCGGCGAGACGATGATGAACAGCAGGGGAAGCGTCCAACCGCCGGGGATCAGCGCGCCGAAGCCGGCTTTGGCGATGGCCGCGCCGGCATAGCCGCCGAGCAGGGCATGGGAGGAGGAGCTGGGAAGGCCGCCGTACCAGGTGACCAGGTCCCACACGATCGCCCCGAGCAGGCCGCCGAGAATCACGCTGGGATCCACGATCGCGATGTCGATCAGCCCCTTGCCGATCGTCTTGGCCACCGCCGTTCCCACCACGAAGGCGGCGATGAAGTTGAAGAACGCGGCCCAGAACACGGCGACCCCCGGACTGAGCACCCGGGTGGAGACCACCGTGGCGATCGAGTTGGCGCTGTCGTGGAAGCCGTTGATGAAGTCGAAGACCAGCGCGATGAGGACGATCGCCAGAACGTAGACGACGGCTCCTTCCATGGCTCAGGCGTGCTTGATTGAGATGGACTCCAGCACGTTCGCCGCGTCTTCGATGTCGTCCAGCGTCTTCTCCAGGTTGTCGTAGATTTCTTTCCACTTGATCACGTTGAGCGGGTCGGGATCGCCCTCGAAGAGCCGGCCCAGCCACTCGTGATACAGTGAATCGCCCTCCTCTTCCAGCCGCTTCACCTGCACGCAGGCCTCCAGCACGGTGCCGCCTTTGTTCTTCTCCAGTGAGCGCACCGCCACCTGAAGCTGGGTGACCGCCCGGCCGATCACGTCGGCGATGAGCACCGCGCCCTCCGGCGCCTTGCCGGCCCGGAACATCTGGAGCCGGCGGGCGGTGCCGTCGATGAGGTCGATGACGTCGTCCAGCCGGGAGGCCAGGAGATGGATGTCCTCCCGGTCGAGAGGCGTGATGAACACCCGGTCGAGCCGGGTGACCACCTCGTGGGTGACCTGGTCGGCCTGGTGCTCCAAGCGCTTGATCTGATCCACGATGGCCGTCCGGCGCGCGGCGTCGGCGCGGAGCAGCTCCTGAAGCAGCGTCGCCGCTTCGAGGGTAAAGGCGGCGACCGCGCTGAACAGGTCGAAGAACTTCTCGTCGCGAGGGAGGAGCCGCATTTGTCACATCCAGGTAACGGGACCGAGCGGCCGGGAAGATAGCCGACCTCCGAAAGCGGTGATAGGTTCTGTCAGCTATGCCCGCCACCGACGTTCAACAGCGGCTCGCCGCCGTGGCCGGCACCGCTCTGCTGGACACCGCTCCGGAGGAGGCCTTCGACCGGCTGACCCGGATGGCGGCCCGGCTGCTCGGCGCGCCGGTCTCGTTGATCACCTTGGTCACCGACGACCGGCAGTTCTTCAAGAGCGCCACCGGGTTGCCCGAGCCCTGGGCCAGCCGCCGCGGATCCCCGCTCACCCATGCAGAGCGCGCCGGGGCGCGGCGCGACTCTCACTGTCTTCCTGCCTCGCTACATCGGCAACGAGCCGCCGGCCGCGTCCAAGGTGGACCGCCGCCGGCTGCCCGGGGGCACCGAGACGCTGCTGCTGGTCGAAGACGAGGCGGCGGTGAGGAGCTCGGCCCGGCGCCTGCTCGAGCGCCAGGGCTACAGCGTGCTCGAGGCGCGGCACGGCGCCGACGCACTGCGCCTGGTCGAGGAGAGCGGTCATCCGATCGATCTCGTCGTCACCGATCTGGTGATGCCTGAAATGGGCGGCAAGGAGCTCGCCGAGCGGCTCCGGGCCCACCGTCCCGGTCTCAAGATCCTGTTCATGTCGGGCTATACCGCCAAGGCGATCGCCGCGGACGGCGTCATGCCACCCAACACCGGGTTCGTGGAGAAGCCGTTCACGGTGGAGCAGTTGATGCGGCGGCTGCGGGAGATTCTGGACCAGTAGGCGAACGGGGTAGAACGAGGTATTGGGGGTAAGGCGAGAGTGTCACCTGAGCGTAGCGAAGGAGGCCATGCGGGCTATGCCCCCTTCGACTTCGCTCAGGGTGACACGGCGATGTGACATCCGGTCATTCCCGCACAAGCGCCAGCAGCTCCTCCGGCTTCTCCAGCCAGTAGTCCGGCTGCGCCCCCTCCAGGTGCGCCCGCCCGAACGGGCCCCACAGCACCGCGGCGGTGCGGACGCCGGCGGCGCGGCCGGAGCGCATGTCGTGGATGCTGTCGCCCACGTACACCGTGGTGGCCGGGTCGGCGCCGAGCAGGCGGACCGCCTTCTCGACCGGCTCGGGGTGCGGCTTGGGGTTGTCCACTTCGTCGGCGCAGACCAGGACGTCCATCAGCGACTCGAGTCGCACCAGGGTCAGTCCGCGGAGCGCGCCCGTCCGGTTCTTGCTGGTGACCAGCCCGGTGGAGATGCCGTCGCGCTTGAGCTCGCGGACCACGTCCACCACCCCCGGATACACCGTCACCATCCGGTCGTGGTGCTCGAGATTGTACTCCCGGTAGGTGGCGATCAGCTCCTCCAGCATACCGGCGGTGTCCTGCCATGCGCGGAACTGGGCCGCGAGTGGGGTGCCGACGCCCTCCAGCCACTCAGCGTCGGTCCGGGGCGGCAGGCCATGGGTGGCCAGCGTGTGATGGTAGCTGTCCAGGATCAGCCTGACCGAGTCGATGAGGGTGCCGTCGAGGTCGAAAAGCACGGTGCGAAGCTTGGGCATGGCGGGAATCTATTGGACTCCTCATGCGCTCGGGACGAGGCTGGTGTCGGCGCCGTCGCCTGGGTTGCGCCGGTGAAACCCGCCCGATATCGTGTCCTGCCCACCGAAGCCGTGGAGCACAGGCTGTCCGCCGTGGGGGAAACATGGCAGTTCTCGCATCTCGTCAGGGACGATTGAAGCTTCCGCGGTGCGAGCTGGCCGGGCGGCAATTCTTCGGCGGCCTGAGCCGATGAGCGGCCCCGGTGTCCGCGAGGCGCGGCTCCGTCCCGCCCATGCGAAGCTGTACCCCGGCATCGAGCCGAACGTGTGGTTCACCGCGGCCACGCTCGCGGAGCACCTGCACCTCCGGCGTTTGCGGGAGGGCGAGGTCGACGCCGCAGGTACCCCCAGACCCCTGTCGCCCGAGCACTTTGACTTTCGCGGCGGCGAACGGCCGATCGGCATGCGCGCGGTACTCGGGCGCCGGCCGGGTGACTGACTAACCGGGCACGAAGAGCAGCAGTCCACCCAGGCGGGCTTCGATCGCGCCGCCCCGGTGGCCCGCAGGGGGCAGGCGACAGAGGCTCCGGCTGAACTCGCCGTCCGGCATGGCGTCCAGCCGTTCCAGCAGGGCCGACTCGCCCGCCGTGTGCCCGCGGCCCACGAACCCGAGCGCCCGCTCGAGCGCCGCCAAGGCATCCAGATCCCGCCTGCGCGCCGCCTCCCGAATGCGCTGATGGAGCCTGAGTGACAACCGATGGGCGGCGGGTTCGGCCAAAGGGGCCGCCCACCGGCTGCCACGGACGAGCGACAGTCGGGAGCGAATCGGACCGGCGACGAGGACCAGCGCTTCGCGCAGGCGAGCCGGATCCGGATCCGCGGAGGGAGCGCTGGCGGCCTCGGCCAGCCTGGTGGACACGATCCGCTCCTCTTCGGTCCATTCTCCGCCGGGTTCGATCCAGAACAGCGCCGACGCCAGTCTCCGCTCGGGGCCGGGCTCCACGCCGTACAACTCGAGGCCGGCCAGCACCCCGGCCGGGCCCCTCGGCACCATCGCGGTTCCCCGCGCCGATTCCCCCTCGGCATATGCGTCGGCCAGGTCGGATCGCCATCGCCAGAGGCCGCAGCCGCCGGTGCCGAGCCCGGCGGCCGCGGGCAACTTGGCCTTGATCTCGAGCGCCCGGGTGATCCGCAGTGCCCCCTCGATCGCGGGCGGCGGCCGGAACGCGACCACCTCCACCTCCCCGTGGAGTGAGCCGAGGCGCAGGGCCCGGCCTTCCCGCTGCTCCATGCGCATCGGTGTCCATGGCAGGTCGTAGTGGACCACTCGGGCCGCTCGCTGCAGGTCGAGTCCTTCGGCGGCGACGTCGGTCACGATGAGGTGGCGTACCCCAGGCGGAGCGGTCCGGTCGCCGCCCGGCCGAAACCAACTGAGCACGCTCGCCCGCGGCATCGGGCAATGGGCGAGCCCCGCGCGGGCGCCGGTGCACCATGCGAGCGGAGGCGGGCCCAACCGGTCGCGCAGGTAGCGCACCGTCTGGCGCTGGGCGGTGAAGACCAGGGTGGGGCGTCCATCGGCGAGCAGGCCCCGGAGCCGCTCGACCTTGCCGTCGGGCCGCTCCTCGGCGCCGGTGGCTTCGCGGATGACCTCGTCGATCGAGTCGAGGTCGTCGAGCTGGAGATCGCTCGGGTCGGCGCCGGCCGGCATCAGTTCCCACCATACGAGCTGGTCCTCCAGCTCCCCGGTGAAGCGCCGGATCGCGGCGCGCTCAAGCGGCCGCCCGGCGCGGACCGCGTCCCGCGCGTGCAGCAGAAGACTCCGGTATCTCCGAAGCGCGGAGACCAACGCGGCGGGACTCGACGCCGCCGCGCGACGCAGCACCGTGCGCACCAGCGCCTCGGTACCGGGCGCCCGCGACAACCGCAGCCGCTCGATCGAGGCGAGCGACCGCTCCGCCGCCTCGCACTCCATCGGCTCTGGCATGGTGGCAAGGCCGCGGCGCTCCGGCCTCAGCTTCTGAGGGCAGGGCGATTCCACGACCAGCCTGCCGAGCGCGGGCGATCCGCACCCTCGGCCGAGCAGCGCCTTGAGCGATGTCACGCCGTCGGCGGCCAGCGCGTCGTCCCGGATGCCCAGCAGGAGCTGGTGAAGCAAGTCGTCGAGCCGGTTGACCACCGGTGTGGCCGTCACCAGGAGTACCGGGCGCCCTACCAGCCAGGGCGCGAGGTGCCGGTACCGCCACGTTGCCGGATTGCGGAAGTGGTGGGACTCGTCCACCACGACCAGGCCGCGGGTGCGCTGCGGCAGGCGCCCGCGACTGACCGACTGGTGTGACCCGGTGACGACCTCCACGCCGAGGACGGCCGCCGTTGATCTCCACTGCTCGGCGAGCCCGGCCGGTACCAGGCACGCGGTCGGACGGGTGCGGTTCAGCGCCGCCGCCAGGGCCAGGGCGACGAAGGTTTTTCCACTGCCCACCGGGTCGGCGAGCAGCGCCCCGCCATACCGACGGAGCGCGTGAAGGGTGCGCCGAAAGCTCCTGACCTGCTCGGACCGTAGCCACGAAGCCGGCGGATCGGCGTCTTCGTCGGGTGCGAGTCGGCGCGCCATGGCCCGGGCGACCTGGGCCGCGGGGGACCAGCATCCCGGGCGCAACGCGGTCACCACTGGATCGGGAACCGGCGCGAGCGCCTCAGCGACGATTCTGGGTACGCCCACCGAGGGACTCGAGCAGCGCTGTCCGGTGCGATGCGCCGAGGTCGAGGTGTCTGCCGGCGATGTCGTCGAGATCGGCCTGCACCTTGCCCCCCTGGCGGGCCGAAAGAGTGAGAGCGGAGAGATCGGCGTCGGAGAGCACCGCCGGCGGGAGCGGCAGCGCCCCCACGGTGCTCGCGGTATAGCGAACGCATCCGCCGGCGGCCGGTACCGCGCCCGCCCGAGCGGCGGCGCGAACCCAACTGCTGTTGAGCCAGGCGGCGATCCGGTCGGCCTGGGCCTCGCTGCTCGTGGGTGCCACGTAACAACTGTTGAGCGGAATCGCATCCTGAGCGCCGGCAAGCGAAGCCGCCCGGAGCTCGCGCGCCAGGTCGGCCCACACCACGCGATGCCGGGCCGCCGCCGCCCGCGTACGAAACAGGGTCCACGCTGGTCCACCGGCGTAATCGGTACGCGAGCGCAACAATGGCAGATACGGCGCCAGGTACGCCGAGGCCCTAGGCGGGAGGCGAGGCAACGGGAAGCCATCGGGTCCGTGGGTCCAGAGCAGGCGGGTTCGACGGCGCGGCGAGAACGGCGCCACGTCCCGGCCCCGCACCGCCCAGCGCACCAGCTCCTCCTCCACATCGGGAGGATCGAGGAAGACGTGGTTTGCTCCGGTCTTGAGGCCCAGGTGGCAGGAGACGACCGAATCCAGCCTGGGATGACCCTGCCGCACAGCAGCGAGCGCGTCGCGCAGCGCCTGCCGGCCCAGGAGCCAGCGATCACCGCCGCGAAGGCTCGCCTGCGGCACCGTAGGGCCCGGGCCCAGAGACACGCGCACCCGGTGACCAGCCGGCGCGCTCGCCTTGCGTGCGACGAGGGCGAGGGGATAGACCGTGGCCTCGAACGAGTCCTGCCGGCTGGCGGTCAGGTCCGCCACGGCCACTAGCGTGGTCCCGGCCGCCAGCGCGTGCCGGGCGGCGGCGCCGTATCCGGCGGAGGCGATCTTGGCGGGCACCAGCATGGCGACCACCCCACCGGGCACCGCGAGCTCCAGCGAGCGTTCGAGAAAGGCGACCGCGAGGTCCGGGCGATTGCCATAGCCTCCTCCAGCCGAGCGCCACCATCGGTACCGTCCGGTAAGCCGGCGCCGCAGGTCGGCCGGCAGCTCCTCGGCGCGAAGCCACGGTGGGTTTCCCACCACGAGATCGAACCCGCCGGCCGCCGCTACGTCGGCGAACTGAATCCGGTAGTCGAACCAGGGCACTTCGCCCTCACGAGCCAGCGCCCGCATGAGGGACCGGACCCGGCGGAGCTCCCGGCGCAGCTCGGCCAACCTCGCCCTGCCTTCCGCGCCGAGCCCCCGCCGAGCCCCGAACAGATCGGCCCCTCGCGCGATCTGCAGACAATCGGTGATGGAGCGCCGTGCCGCTTCATCGGCTGCCGCGAGTGACTGCTCGGCGATTCCGGCTTCCGCGCGGACGAGGTCGCGGAGAAGGGCATGCTTGTCTCGGCCGGTGGCGACGACCACCCGGCGCCGCAGCCGGGCCAGCTCCGACGCCTTGGTCCGGTCGCCGGGGACCCGAAGGCCGGAGCCGGCCTGATCGAACAGGCTGTCGCCCTGGCGGATCAGGCAGTCGAGGTTGGGGAGCGGTTGGACGTTTTCGGGGCGCTCGGTCCGATCGTCCGCGATCACCGCGAGCCAGAGCCGCAGCTCGGTGAGCCGCACCGCGGCGCCGTTGCGGTCGACTCCGAAGAGGTTGCGCTGAAGGATGCGTCTTCGCTCCGCGGCGGCCGAACCGCCGATGGACCCTAGGGAAGAGAGCCGCTCCAGCGCGCCGAGGAGAAACGCGCCGGACCCCACCGCGGGGTCGAGGACTCTGATTCGTCGGAGGACACCCCGGACGGCCTTCTCTCTCTCGATCAGCCGGCGCTCCGCTTCGGCCAGGGAACAGGAGAGTCGGTCAGCCACCAGCGCGGCGAGACCCTCGCCCAGGAGATCGTGGACCAGCGCCGCCGGCGTATAGTAGGTGCCCGAGGCGCGACGCTCGTCGGGGGCCATCACTCCCTCGAAGACGCGACCGAGCATGTCGGGTGCGATACCACCCTGTTCGCCTTCCGCGACGGTGAAATGGAAGCGCTCGAACAGGCGGTCGAACGCGTCGCGCCACACGTGGTCGGCGATGTCGCCCCGAAGTCTTCGTTCCAGCGGGTGGGGCTCGAACAGACCGCCGTTGAGGAATGGGATCGGTCCCAGGCCGAGCGCGGTGCGGCCCCGCTCGGCGATCGAGCGATTGAGCGTGCCGAAGAAGAGTGGACGCAGCAGGTCTCGGTGGATGCTGCGCTTCCGTGCCAGGCACCGGTCCACGGCCTGGGCGAGGAAACGGCCGTTGCCGGCCAACCAGCCCTTGGCCTGCACGAAATAGAGGAAGAGAACCCTGGTGAGCTGAAGCAGGGCGAGCGCATGACGGTCGGGGGTTGGAAGCGGGCCGGGAAGTGCGGCGGTCATCCGCTCCAGGATGGTGCGGAACTCGCGAAAGAACCGCTGGCCCACCGCCTCTCCTCCCAGAGCTTCTGCGGCGCGTGCCGCATAGCCGGCCGAGCCAGCCCAACCGCCGGACGCCAGCCGGCTCAGTGTGGCCAGCGCCTCTCGACCGGGCGCATCGAGACTTACCGAGAGCCGGGGCGCTCCATCGAGCGAGACCGTGATGGTCAGCCGCCGCGCTGTTGGGTCGAGACCCAACGCCCCACAGAGGCGACCCCGAGCGGCCATCCGGCGCGCGAGTGCACCGGCGCGCTGCTCGGCGCGGGCGCCTGACAGCGCATACCAGGCAAAGTCACCCGCTCGGCCGACTACGACCGTCGGCTCCGGCCCGGGCACCGGGTCCCACAGCGGCTCATGGCCGAGCGCCGCTGCCACCGCGGGGAGGTCCTCCAGCGAGCGAACTGCTTTCAACAGGTCCGCGAGCTCCACACGGGCTCCGGGGTGAGAACGACACCACCCTAGCCCTCGGCTCGTCCCTTGCTTAACCCATCGCCCGCGCGGAGGTACGGAATTGCATTCGACCGCGCCAAGCGGCTACCATGCCCTCGGCATCCGGCTGTCGGTCCAAACCTCAATTGATTGTGTACCAATGACATATGTGAAATGTTCGGGCTGGCTGCTGACCATCATCGTGGCAGCGGTGACTCCCGCCGCCGCCCAGTCGGTGGCGGACAGTGGCACCTTCGTCGTGCGTCACTCCGGCGACACCGTGGCCACCGAGACCTTCTCCCGGCGGGAGACCACGATTCAGGGCACGCTGGCCCTGAACAATTCCAAACACACCTTCCAGCGATACACGGCGGTGCTGGCCCCGGACGCGTCGGTGCCGATGATCGACGTCGCGGTGCGGGAGGATGCCGACAGCGGACGGGTCAAGGCGAAGCTGGTGCAGCGGGCGAGGGTCATCTTCAAGGAAGACAGCGCCGCGGTGGACGCCATCATCGGCCAGGCGATCGAGACCCGTGTGTTCGGGACCCGGGCCGGCGCGATTCCCTATCTCAACATGTCGTTCGCACTGCTGGAGCAGGCCATCCGGCGGTCCCGCGCCCACGGCGCCACACCGGGTCAGGTCCCCTTCTTCAACCTCGGCGGCGGGCAGACCGTGAGTGGCACCCTGAAGCCGGTGGGAACGGATTCGATGGCACTGGCCATCGGGGACGTCGAGTTTCGTCTCAGAGTCGATCCCGAAGGCCGGGTGCTTGGGGGGGCGATCCCGAAACAGGGGGTGGTGGTGGATCGGAGGTAAGCGGAGCCATGTCATCCTGAGCGCAGCGAAGGAGCTATGATCCGGGGCATGGCTCCTTCGCTACGCTCAGGATGACATACGAACATCGAATGGACCGCCGTAGTCCGCTATCTCCCGCCGTACCTCCTCCCCCTCCACTCCACTCTCCGTTCCCCGCGCCAGGTCGATCGAGCCGCGATGTACAGCGCGACCAGAGCGCCAATCGGATACAGCAGGCCGTACCACACCGGAATCTTCATCCCGTAACTGATCAGCATCCAGAACAGGGCGGAGAGCCCGGTTGCCACCGCCGCCGCAGGGCCGAGCCCTCCGCCAACGCCGGTCATTGCGAGAACCATCGGTGGAATCAGCCAGAAGAGAAACGCGCCGAGCAGCATGCCCGGTACCAGCAGCCGCAACACCGGTTCCTCGGGGAACGACTGGCGGCCGCCGAGGTACACGTTTTTCGACCACCCTTCGACCATATCCGGCAGGCTCTGGTACATCCGAGTCTCCATCAGCCGCTCGGCGAAGGCGAAGTGGATCTTTCGGCCCGCGCGATGGATGGCCTGCGCCAGTGCGAGATCCTCCGCCACCTCCTGGCGTACGGCCTCGTGGGTGCCCACCGCCTCGTAGCTCGCGCGCGGCAGCAGGATGAACTGTCCGTTGGCGATCACGTCGCGCTCGCGCCGCGCGCGGTTGACCGTCGAGGGGTGATAGCGCACGCCGAGCAATAGCCAGATCTGGGGCATCACCACCCGCTCCCAGAAGCTCTCGCATCGCTGGCGGGGCGCGACGGTGACGAGATCGGCCCGCTCGGCACCGAGCGCGCCGACCGCGCGTGCCAACAGTTCGGGCGCGTGCCGGGTGTCGGCATCGGTGAAGAGCAGGAGGTCGCCGCGCGCCTCGCGATACCCTTGCACACACGCCCATGGTTTCCCGTACCATTGGTCCGGCAGCGGTTGCCCGGACACCAGCCGAAGGCGGGAGTCTTCCAGGGCGAGCCGGCTCACGATCGCCGCGGTGTCGTCGCTGCTCCGGTCGTCCACCACCAGAATCTCGAGCGGCTGGTAGGTGGAGGCGAGCACCGATCTCGCGACGGTCGCGATGGTCGCCGACTCATTCCTCGCGGGGATGACCACCGACACCAGGGGGCCGGTGGCGGGAGGAACGTCGGAGAGGTTGGGCCGGTTGTTCGCCAGACGCACGAGGCTGACGAATGGCACGAGCCAGGGAAGGGCCGGCAGAAGCTCGGACACGGATGTCACGGGCGGACCGCGCCGGCTATCGCTGTGGCTGCTTGATGAGCGAGTTGAGCTCCTGCTCCAGGACGTCGAGCTGCCGCTCCACTTCGGCACGGTCGTATTCGGCGCCGGAGGTCGGCACGCCATTCTGGGCGAAGAGGGTCGCGACGAGCGCATCAGTGTAGCCCACCACGGCCACCGCGATGCCTTTGTCGACCACACGGTTGAGCCGGAGCATGATCGCCATGCCTTGCCGCGCCCGCATGGCCCCGAGGACCGGAGCCAGGTTGCGGGTCAGAAGCTCGCGGAGAAACTGGAGCTCCTCGACGACTTCGCCGGCCGCGAGTCCACGAGCCGAGGCGACCCGGCCGTAGTGCTCGCAGACCCGAAACCAGACGGTGTTGACTTCGCGGCGGAGCGGGCCGACCATCTCGGAGACGACGTCGAGCAGCAGGCGGAACTCCCGCTCCACCGTGCGGCGCGGTATCGTGGGGGCGGCGGTGATGCGGTCGCCCAGCCAGTTGGCCCATTCGGCGACCATCGCGTCACGCATCTCGACGATGACGCGGCCGGCGGCGAGCAACGCGGGCTGCGAAGCACGCACTACCAGTCCCCCCTGTAAAGGTGTCGGCAATCTAAGGCGGAGCGAACATGCGGTCAAAAACATGATCAAGCGTGTGATCCGGCCACCCAGACTCACCCAGGGAAGCCGGATCGCGCTGGTTGCCCCCGCTGGGCCGCTGCTGGAACGGGATGATTTAATCCGGGCCGAAGCCCTCTGCCGTGCGCTGGGTTACGAACCGGTGCTGGGCTCACACGCCGGCGAGCGCCACGGCTATTTCGCGGGCACCGACGATCAGCGGCTGGCCGATCTCAACGGGGCGCTTCGCGAACCCGAAATCGCCGCCATCTGGTGCATCAGGGGCGGCTACGGGACGACCCGCATCCTCGATCGGGTGGACTTCGACGCGCTCACCCGGCACCCGAAGCCGCTCATCGGCTACTCGGATATCACCGCCATCCTCAACGCCGCGACCAGGCACACCGGCATGGTGACGTTCCATGCACCGATGGCGCGGGCCGCGATGCCCGCCTTCTCCCGCGGTCACTTCGAGCGGGTTCTGGCTTCCGTCGAGCCGGCCGGTCGACTGGAGCGCCTCCCCCAACCCGCAGACGTGCTGCTCCCCCGCGAGAACCGTATCGCCACGCTGCGCGGCGGGGTCGCCGAAGGGCCGCTGATGGGTGGCAACCTCACCCTGCTGCAATGCCTCGTGGGGACCGCTCACTTCCCCGACCTCGAAGGCGCGATTCTCTTTCTCGAAGATGTGGGGGAGGACCTCTACCGGGTCGACCGGATGCTGGCCCACCTCCGCATGTGCGGTGCGCTGGCCGGGCTCGCCGGCATCGCCGTCGGGCGGTTCACCGAGCTCAACCGCGCCATGGTCGACGGCGCCCTCGGATTCGACGAGGTGCTGGCCACGTACTTCCTCCCCCTCGACATCCCCGTCGTGTACGGCTTCCCCATCGGCCACATCGACGACCAGTGGACCCTGCCCTTGGGCGTGCGCGCACGCCTCGACGCCGATGCGGGAGAGCTGGAGCTGCTCGAGCCCGCCGTCTCGACGTGACAATCGTGCGGATCGCGGCGATTTTCCCATCATGGCCACCTCGACGCTCACCAAACACGTCCTAGCCGGCGCGCTGGGAGACATCCTGGTCGACGTCCGCGCCGCCGGCCGCGAGTCCCCCCGGCCCGCGATCGTCGTCGTCCACGGCTTCAAGGGTTTCAAGGATTGGGGGATGTTTCCGCCTCTGGCAGAGCGGCTGGCCCGCGCCGGCTTTGCCACCGTCACCGGCAACCTCAGCGGCAGCGGGGTGGACGACGCCGGGCAGCTGGTCTATCCCGAGCGCTTCGGTCGTGACACCTACTCCGCCGAGCTTCACGACCTGGGACTGCTGGTCGAGGCTCTGGTGCAGGGTGAGCTCGGCGTCCCCCCACCGACCACGATCGGACTGGTCGGCCATTCGCGTGGCGGCGGAATCGCGGTGCTTCACGCCGCGCGCGACCGGCGGGTGCAGGCGCTGGTCACCTGGGCCGCCATCTCGAGTGTGGAGCGCTGGTCGCCGTCCGAGGTGAGCCGGTGGCGCAAGGATGGGGTGACGGAGATCGTCAATTCCCGGACCGGCCAGCGCCTGCCGCTCTACACCGACGTGATCGACGACGTGGAGCGGAATGCCGCCGGGCCTCTGGATATCCTGGGAGCCGCTGCCCGGGTGGAGATACCCTGGCTCATCGTTCACGGGAGCGCAGACGAATCAGTGTCACCTCTGGAGTCCGAGGCGTTGCGCGCGGCGAGCCCGCTGGAAAAGACCAGGCTGCTGACCATCGAAGGCGCCGGTCACACCTTCGGGGCGGGCCATCCGTGGGACGCCCGGGAGCACGACACGCCGCAGCTCCGGCGGGTGTTCGACATGACCCTCGCGTGGTTCGCGGCGCACTTGGGGTAGATCGGCAGTACCGGCATGGTCCCCTTCGCTGCGCTCAGGGTGACAAGGGTTGCCGGACACGGGTCACCCTTCGCTGCGCTCAGGGTGACAAGGGGGTTGTCGGACACCGGTCGTCCTGAGTGACACGGGTGTCACCCTGAGCAGAGCGAAGGGGACCATGCCTGCACGGCGCGTCACCACCTTGACCTTGCTCCCCTGATTGGCCAATCTCCCGCATGCCTATCTACAGCTACCGCTGCGGCGCCTGCCACGCCGAGTTCGACAAGCTCGTGCGGTCGGAGACCACGATTATCTGCCCCGGGTGCAGTGGCCGCAAACTGGAGCGGCTCATGCCGCTGACCGCCCGTCCCGCGTCCGGCGGGAAACCGGCTGATCTCGGCGCCGGCCTGAGCCGGCTGGGACCGCCCCCGGGCGGCGGGTGCTGTGGAGGCGGCTGCCACAGTCACAGCCACTGACGTCCCTGCTCCTTCGGCTTCGCGATCGCCTCGCGGTTCACCGGCCTCTGGTGGACCAGCGGGGCGATCCCCTCATCTGGGCCGCGGTCGCGGTCATCCTCGCTCCCGATCCCGACTCGATTCTTCTGATCCGGCGCGCCGAGCGGGCGGGCGACCCCTGGTCGGGGCACATGGCCTTCCCGGGCGGACGGCAGGATCCGGCTGAACCCGACCTCGTGACCACCGCCGTCCGAGAGACCTCGGAGGAAGTGGGACTCGAGTTGCAGCCGGAGCATCTCATTGGCAGCCTCGACGACGTGGTGCCCCGCACCCCGTCCCTCCCACCCATCGCGGTCCGTCCCTACGTCTTCGCTCTCGACCGGCGCCCCGATCTCACACTCAACCCCGAGGTCGCGGCCGCGCGCTGGGTTCCCCTCGAATTGCTGCTTCGGTCCGACACCTACCGCTCGGTCCGCTTGGATATCCTCGGCGAGAGCCGGGACTTCCCGGCTTACCGGCTGGATGATTCGGTGGTATGGGGAATGACGGAGCGCATCCTCTCCGGACTGCTGGAGAAGGTTAGGCAAACTCCCTCCCACTCTTGACATTAGTCCGGCCTCACCCCACGTTTAGGCAATCCTAACTCCGAGTTTCGGATGCACGCAGCCTTACAGCACGAGCCTCTCACTCGCTCGGGCGAAGACTATCTCAAGGCCATCTACCGGCTATCACCGGCAGGCCGAACCGCCAGCACCAGCGAGATCGCCCACCGCCTGGAGCTCTCGCCCGCCTCAGTGAGCGGGATGGTCAAGCGGCTCTCCGAACAAGGCCTGCTCGAGCACGTGCCCTATAAGGGAGTGCAGCTCACCGCCGACGGCCGCCGCGCAGCGCTGCGCATGCTACGCCGGCACCGGTTGATCGAGGCCTACCTCGTGGCTTTCCTGGGCTACACCTGGGACACCGTCCACGAGGAAGCCGAACGGCTGGAGCATGCCGTGTCCGACAAGCTGGTCGAGCGCATGGCGGCCGTACTCGGCAATCCGGCGGTGGATCCCCATGGGGACCCCATCCCCACTCCCGAGGGCGACATCCATGAGCCCGCCAGCATCCCCCTGTCCGAGGTGCCGGCCGGCGCCAGGGTCGAGATCCGGCGGGTGGAAGAGGGTCAGCCCGAACGGTTGCGCTACATCGCGTCGGTGGGGCTGCGGCCCGGCGTCCATATCAGGGTCCTGGACCGCCAGCCCTTTCAGGGACCGATCACCATCGAGGTGGCGGGGCGGACCCACGTCATCGGCAACGAGCTGGGGCAGGTGGTCCGCTGCGCCAGTGAGCAGGAGTAGCGAATGTCCAACCGCAAAGTCTCCCGCCGCGAGGCCCTGAGGGCCGGCGCCCTCGGCACCGTCGGCCTGGCCGCCGGCGCCGGCGGGCTCTCGCTTCAGGCGCTCGATCAGGGCACCGCGGCGCAGCGCCCCACGCAGGGGTCGCATCACGACATGGTGACGGTAGGCCAGCTCGCGCCCGGCTCCTTCGACCCGACCGCATTCCTCACCCGATTCGACGGCGGCACCCTGTCCCGGCTTCCATCGGGCCAGCCGCTTCGTGAGTACGAGATCGTGGCCGAGGATCGGGAGATCGAGGTGGCGCCCGGCGTGTTCTATCCGGCCTGGACCTACAACGGCCAGGTGCCCGGTCCCACCATCCGCTGCACCGAGGGCGACAGGCTGCGGATCCGCTTCTCCAACAAGGGCAGCCACGCGCACAGCATCCACTTTCACGGCATCCATCCCTCGGGCATGGATGGTGCCTTCGAGCCGGTTCATCCCGGCCGGAGCTTCGTGTACGAGTTTGACGCCGAGCCGTTCGGGCTCCACCTGTACCACTGCCACACCGTGCCGATCAAGCGGCACATCCACAAGGGTCTCTACGGCGCTTTCATCATCGACCCCAAGGAAGGCCGGCCGCCGGCCAACGAGATGGTCATGGTGATGAACGGGTTCGATACCAACTTCGACAACGAGAACGAGGTCTACGCGGTCAATACCGTCGCCTTCCACTACCAGAAGCATCCGATC
>JACCRH010000002.1 GCA_013813675.1 Gemmatimonadales bacterium | reverse complement strand
CTCGCTGCCGGTGCACCGGCCGGTCAACTTCTGCCCCCACTGCGGGCAGAGTCAGACCCGGATCCTCTGTCCCCAGTGCCGGAGCGAGGTCGAGCCGGGGTGGCGGCACTGCGTCAACTGCGGCGCGGCCGTCGGTGAGGGTAGGTGACCACCTGGAGCACGACGCTCAGGCCCAAGGACGTGCTCGCCGTGATCCTGGGTGGCGGAGCCGGCACCCGGCTCTTTCCTCTGACCAAGGACCGGGCCAAGCCCGCCGTTCCGCTGGGCGGGAAGTACCGGATCGTGGACATCCCGATCAGCAACTGCCTCAATGCCGACCTGCGGCGGATCTTCCTCCTCACCCAGTTCAACAGCAGCTCCCTGCACCGCCACGTCCAGGACAGCTACCGCTTCGACAGCTTCGCCCACGGCTTCGTCGAGATTCTGGCGGCGCAGCAGCGGACCGAGAGCGAAAGCTGGTATCAGGGCACCGCCGATGCCGTACGTCAGAATCTGGTGCACCTCGACGACTATCCGCACCAGTTGGTCCTGATCCTCTCGGGCGACCAGCTCTACCGGATGAACTTCCGGCTCCTGCTCGAGCGCCACGTGGCGAGCGGCGCCGAAGTCACGGTGGCCACGACCCCGGTCCGGCCGGAGGCGGCCCACGCCTTCGGGATCATGGGGATGGCGCCCGATGGCCGGGTGGTGCGCTTCGTCGAGAAGCCCTCCGACCCCGAGGTTCTGGCGTCGCTGCGAGTGGACTGGAGCCGGGTCGATGAGCTGGAGGAGCCGGTGGATCCCGACGCGCTGCCCGCCTCTATGGGCATCTACGTCTTCGACCGCGCCGTCCTGGCCGAGGCGCTCGCCGGCAGTGAGGCGGATTTCGGGAAGCACGTCATTCCCAAGATCATCGAGACCCACCGGGTGCATGCCTTCCAGTATCAGGGATACTGGGAAGACATCGGGACCATCCGCTCGTTCTACGAGGCCAATCTCGATCTCTGCGCGCCGCTGCCCAAGTTCAACTTCTACGACGCCACCTCGCCCATCTTCACCCACGCCCGCTACCTTCCCGGCACCAAGATCATCAAGAGCCAGATCGAGCAGTCGGTCATCGCCGACGGCTGCATCATCAACGATGCCCTCATCGAGCACTCGCTGGTGGGCGTCCGCGCCCGGATCGAGGCCGGCGCCATCATCCGGGACTCGCTCATCATGGGAGCGGACTATTACGAGACGCCCGACCGCCCCCGGCCCGAAGGGGCGCCGCTGATCGGGATCGGCCAGGGGACCACGATCGAAGGGGCCATCGTGGACAAGAACGCCCGGATCGGCGATTCGGTCCGGATCTCGCCCGACGGGAAAGCGGCGAATGTCGACGGACCCAACTTCCACATGCGGGACGGGATCGTGGTCATTCCCAAGAACGCGGTGATCTGGAGCGGCACCGAGATCTGACCCGATTTCCTTGAAGTGGGTCGGGGGCAGGGCGATATTCCGACCAGGATGTCCTCTACTCTGTTTCTCCCCGGCAACACCCTTCCATGAGTCCCTCAGGTCGCCAGACCGGCGTCGTCTTCCTGTCCGGCGTGCGCACCGGCTTCGGCAGCTTCGGCGGAGCGCTCAAGCACCTTTCCGCCACGGACTTGGGCGCGCTGGCCGGAGCCGAGGCCCTGGCCCGCGCCAAGGTCGATCAGGCCGACGTCGACCACGTGGTGTTCGGCAACGTCCTCCAGACCTCGGCCGACGCCCCTTACCTGGCCCGGCACGTGGGGCTCCGGGTCGGTCTCCCGGTCGAGACCCCCGCGGTGACCGTGAACCGGCTCTGCGGCTCGGGCTTCGAGGCGGTGGTGCAGGCAGGGCAGCAGATCATGCTGGGGGAGTCGCGGGTGGTGCTCGCCGGCGGCACCGAGAGCATGAGTCAGGCCCCGCACGTGGTGCGCGGCGCGCGCTGGGGACTGCGGCTCGGCACCCCTCCGCCGCTGGAGGACAGCCTCTGGGAGGCGGTGCGCGATGCCCACTGTGGGCTCTCGATGGCGGAGACCGCGGAAAACCTGGCCCAGCAATACCGCGTAGGACGGGAGGCGGTCGACTGCTACGCCGCCCTCAGCCAGGCCCGCGCCCGAGAGGCGTGGGCTCGCGGCGACTACACCGATGAGGTCGTGCCGGTGATGCTGGAAGACCGGAAGACGCGTGAGCCGCGGCCGTGGTCGGCCGACGAGCACATGCGCCCCGACACCACTCCCGAAGCGCTGGCCAAGCTCCCGCCGTACTTCCGGAAGGACGGCGTGGTCACGGCCGGCAACGCGTCCGGGATCGCTGACGGCGCTGCGGCCCTGGTCCTCGCGAGCGAGCGGTATGCCGCCGAGCGGGGTTTCGCTCCCATCGGCCGGCTGGTGGCATGGGCGGCGGCGGGGGTGGACCCGAGGACGATGGGGATCGGGCCCGCTCCGGCCTCCCGGCGGGCGCTGGAGCGGGCGGGGCTGACGCTGGAGGACATGGATCTGATCGAGGTGAACGAGGCGTTTGCGGCGCAGTACCTGGCGGTGGAGCAGGAGCTGGAGCTCGACCGCGAGCGCACCAACCTGGACGGCGGCGCCGTCGCCCTGGGACATCCGCTGGGTGCGAGCGGTGCGAGGATCACCCTGCATCTCCTGCACGCGCTGCGCCGCCGCGGGGGCCGCTACGGGCTCGGCACCGCTTGCATCGGCGGCGGACAGGGGATCGCGGTGATCGTGGAGGCGGTCTAACAGCATGGAAATCCTGGTCACCGGACTCGCGGTCGCGGTCGTCTACTCGTTTCTGAGTCTCCGGATCCTTCGGCAGTACGAGCGCGGCGTGGCCTTCTTTCTCGGCCGCTACTGGGGCACCAAGGGTCCCGGGGTGGTCTTCCTGCCCGCCGGATTCGCCAACCAGAAGCGGGTGTCGCTCCGGATCCTGGCTCTCGACATCCCGCCGCAGGACGTGATCACCCGCGACAACGTGTCGGTGAAGGTGAACGCCGTGCTCTACATGCGGGTGGGCGACCCGGCCAAGGCGGTGATCGAGATCGAGGACTATCTCTACGCCACCAGCCAGTTGGCCCAGACCACGCTGCGCTCGGTGCTCGGCGAAGTGGAGCTCGACGAGCTGCTGTCCGACCGGGAGAAGATCAACGGGGTCCTCAAGAAGATCATCGACGAGCGCACCGATCCCTGGGGCATCGACGTCTCCGCAGTGGAGGTGAAGGACGTGGACCTGCCGGACCAGATGAAGCGGGCGATGGCGCGCCAGGCGGAGGCGGAGCGGGAGCGCCGGGCCAAGGTGATCGCGGCCCAGGGTGAGCTTCAGGCCTCCGAGACGCTGGCCCAGGCGGCGCGGACCCTGTCGACCGAGCCCATGTCCCTGCAACTCCGCTATCTCCAGACCGTCACCGAGATCGCGGCGGAGAACAATTCGACCACGATCTTCCCGATTCCCATCGAGCTGTTCCGGCCCTTCCTCCGTGCCCAGTCGGCGAAATCCGGTGAGCCGGCGGAGCAGGGCGAGCCCAACCTGCCCGCGCTGAGCGCCGGCGACCTGTCGAACCTGATGTCGCAGCTGCGGCTCGAGGCGACCCGCACGGGGAAGCAGGACTAGCATGGCCGACATCACTCCGGCCTCGATCGACCGCGCCGCCCTCGAGCGCATCATCCACCGCGCCGCCGAGCTGCAGACGGCGGAGCGGGAGATCGGCGAGGGACTGACGGCCGACCAGGTCCTCGCACTGGGCCGCGAGGTGGGGATTCCCGGCCGCTACCTGCAGCAGGCGCTGCTGGAGGAGCGAGGGCGTATCGTCGAGGCCGGACCGGGCGGGTTCCTGTCGCGCACCGTCGGACCCGCGGCGATCGCCGCGCAGCGGGTGGTCCGCGGCGAATGCGAGACGATCGAAGCCACCCTGGTGCGCTGGCTGGAGAAGCACGAGCTGTTCTCGGTCCAGCGGCACCAGCCCGGCCGGATCACCTGGGAGCCGACCGGTGGCTTCCAGGCGGCGTACCGGCGCGCGGTCGGCGCGGTGGGCGGGAGCAAGCGGCCGATCATGCTGGCGAAGGCGGACACGGTTTCGTGCACCGTGCTGGAGCTGGAGCCGGGATACTGCAACGTCACCCTCAGCGCTACGGCCCGGAAGGCGAGAGGCGAGTCGGTGGGCGGTGGCGCCGCGCTGGCGTCCGCCGGGGTGGTTGGCACCGGCGTGCTGGCCACGGTGGGAGCCATCTTCTATGTCGTGCTGATCCCGCTGCCGCTGGCCCTGGGCCTGGGATACGTCGCGCTCCGCCGCTACGGCCCGGTGGTTGCCCGGATTCAGCTCGGCCTGGAACGGGCTCTCGACCAGCTGGAGCAGGGCACCCGCGCCGACCGCCTGCTTCCCCCAGCCCCGCCACGACTGGTGGACCTGCTGGCCAACGAAGTCCGCAAGGCGCTGAAATCCTGACGGGACAAGGTGGCATTGTGACCGGGGGGGTCATCCTGAGCGGAGCGAAGGAGCCATGCCTCGGGTCATGTCTCCTTCCCCCTCGCGGTGCTCGGGGTCAGGATGACACCAGCGGGACACCAAGACACGCGGAGAAGATTCCATCCCTGACTCGCTGATCACCCGCGTCGGCGTGCTCGGCTGCGGTCTCATGGGGAGCGGAATCGCCCAGGTGGCGGCGACCGCCGGGTTTCCCACCCTGGTGCGCGACGTGGGCGACGCCGTGCTCGCCAAAGGCCGGTCGGCCATCAGCCGGTCGCTCGACAAGCTGGCGGAAAAGGGAAAGCTGGACGGCGCCACCCGGGACGGCGCGCTCACGCGGCTGTCGTTCACCACCGACCTGGGAGCGCTCCGGTCCTGCGACCTGGTGATCGAGGCAGTGGTGGAAGATCTCGAGCTCAAGAACGCGCTCTGGCGGGAGCTGGACGTGCTGTGCCCGCCGGCGACGATCTTCGCATCCAACACTTCGAGCCTCACCATCGGCGAGATGGCTTCCGCCACCGCCCGTCCCGACCGCTTCGTCGGGCTCCACTTCTTCAACCCCGTGCCGCTGATGCCGCTGGTCGAAGTGATCCGCGGGGTGACGACCTCGCCGGAGACCTTCGACGTGGCCATGAAGTTCGCCCGGCGGCTGGGCAAGGAGCCGGTGGTCTCCCGCGACCGCTCCGGGTTCATCGTGAACCTGCTGCTGGTGCCCTATCTGCTGGACGCCGTCCGGGCGCTGGAGCGGGGCGCCGGCAGCATCGCCGACATCGACCGCGGCATGCAGCTCGGCTGCGGACATCCGATGGGTCCCTTCACCCTCCTCGACTTCGTGGGTCTCGACACCACCGCCAGGATCGCCGAGATCATGTTCCAGGAGTACCGGGAGCCTCGCTACGCGCCCCCGCCCCTCCTCCGCCGGATGGTGACGGCCGGCATGCACGGACGGAAGACTGGCCGGGGGTTCTATGATTATGCGACCGATCCCCCGACGCCTTTGGACCCCGGCCTCTAAGGAGACCCGATGCTCGGCTACGACTGGCCGCGGCTGCACGCCGCCCTCAACGACCTGCCGGTCGCCCTGCTGTTGATGGCAGCGCTGTTCGAGCTGCTGGCCCTGGCGACGCGGAAAGAAAGTTTTCGCCAGGTCTCGTTTTGGACCCTGATCGTGGGCGCGATCGGTGGGCTCGCGGCCGTGCTGTCGGGACTGCAGGCCGAGGAGGGTATCGACCACGGGAGCGCGGCCCATGAGGTGATGGAGACCCACGAACTGCTGGCGTTCGTCACCCTGGGGATTTTCGGCCTGCTGGCGGTCTGGCGTATCTGGCGGGAGCGGCGGATGGGAACGGCCGAGCGGTCGCTGGCCCTGGCACTGACCCTGGGAGGCGCGGGCGTACTGATAGCGACGGCCAACTACGGCGGGCGGCTGGTGTTCGATCATGCCGCGGGCATCTCCACCGAGGTGCTCACCGCCGAAGCGCAGCAGCGGACCGGGGGCCACGAGCACGCGCCGGGCGAGGAACACGGGGATGAGGATGACGATGATGACGGCGAGCACCCGCCCGCCGCATCGATGGCCGGGGATTCGGCCGCCGCGAGCTCACCCGCGCCCGGCAACCACGTGGATCCCCCGGGCACGCCCCCCCACAGCCACGAACCGAAGAAGGCCACCGGGCACACCGATCCGCCCGGCACGCCGGCGCACGAACACTAGGCCGATGGCCGCCCGCGCCTGGTTCGCCGCCGCCGTGCTCCTCGCTGCCTGCCGTCCCAACACCACGCGGCCGGCGATCACCCCGTATCCCGAGGCTGCTGGAGTGGAGATCCGCCTCCGGCCGATCGAGGCCACCCGCCGTCTCGCCGAAGCGCTTCAGGCCGACTCGATCACGCCCGCGCGCGTGCGGCTCCGCGACGGCTACCTCGAGACGGCGTGGCTCGATTCCGCCACCGGCCGGCCGACCACCCGGCGGCCGATCGGCACCGGGGTCGTGCGCCTCCGGGCCTGGGCCGACCCCGGGCGTCCGGGCAACAGCGTGCTCACGGTCGAGACGGTCTACCGTTCCCTGGCCGACCCGTCGCTGCCGGAACGCGAGCTCGAGCGTCAGGTGCCCCGGGTGCATCCGACGGCGGTGAAGGTGGAGCGGGTGCTGGAGGCGCTGCTGAAACGGCACGGCGGACCGCCCCCACCTTCCGCACAGCCGGCGGCGCCGGCTGGACCGCCGCCGGAGGAGACGGCGGAGGAAGCGTCGGTGTCACCCTGAGCGAAGCGAAGGGGGTCATCCACGGACATGGCCCCCTTCACTGCGTTCAGGGTGACAAGGGCTCCTCAGACTACGTACGCCCGCACCCAATCCTCCAGCTGCGTCAGATCGAGCAAGGCGTCCTTGCAGGGCCCCGACGGCAGGGTCATGGTGAGCCCCAGCACCGGCACCTTGCCGGCGACGTCGTGCAGGCCGCTCACCATGTCTCGCTCGCAGGCCACCGCCACTACCGCCCTCGGGCGGCGCTCGCGGATGACGCGGCGCGCGAGCTGACCCCGGGTCGCCACGAAGACCGGGACCCCGTACCTCCCGGCCACCCCCAGCACGCCGTCGAGAGTTTCCTTCGACAGACAGCGGGGGATCAACAGGAGCAGCTCCCCGGTGCCGACCTTGCGCCCGCGCAGCAGGGCCAGCGCGTTGTAGACCTTCACCGCGGCGTTCTCGACCCAGTCGCGCCGGCCGAACCGCCCCGCCACCCGCGAGGTGAGCCGCATCAGGCGCAGGAAGGGTCCCCGCTCGGCGAGACGCTCCGGCAGGAGCGCGCGGCCGGTGCCATAGGAGAGGAAGAGGATCGCCCACCAGAGCCAGAGAGCCACGGCCGCGATGGCCAGCGAGGTCCAGAGGACCGTGGGGATGACCGGGTGCAGCAGACCGAGGCGGGGACCCAGCAGATAAAGCCCGAGGGCGCCGACGGCGAGCGCGGCGGCCAGGGCGGCCGCCGACCACCCGAAGAAGAGGACCGGCGAGGAGTCGTAGTCACCGCGATTGGGAAGCGGCCGGCCGTCCCACTCGTCCCACTCGTGGCCCAGCCGTCGGTCTACATCGATGTGAATCAGCTGGGCTCGCGGGGTCTCCGACATACGCAGTCAAGATAGTTAGCTTTGGGCGATGCTGCCTCCCCCAGCGGTCCGGGGCGTCTTCCGCACCGATGAGCGCGCCCGCGCCGCCTACGCCGAGGGAGCCGGCATCTACCGGATCCTTCCCGCCGCCGTCTGTCTTCCGTCCGATCGTCAGGACCTGGTTTCGCTGGTCGGTTGGGCCGCGACGCACCGGGTTTCGCTGGTGCCCCGCGGCGCAGGGAGCGCGATGGGTGGGGGCAACGTGGGAGAGGGCGTAGTCGTGGACCTCACCAGCCTGCCCCGCATCCTGGAGATTCGTCCCGCCGAGCGCACCGCCGTCACCAGCGGCAGCGTCACCCTCGCCGAGCTCAACGCCGGGGCCGACGGGCATCGCCTCCGCCTTCCACCCGACCCTTCCAGCGGGCGCTTCGCCACCCTCGGCGGCATGGTCTCCACCAACGCCTCCGGCGCGCGGACCGTGCGCTACGGCAGCGTGCGGCGATGGGTGCAGGCGATCGAGCTGGTGACCGCCTCGGGCGAGGTGCTCCAACTGCGCCGGGGCCAAGGCTCGACCGACCGAGGCTCCGAGACGATCCGCCGAATCGAGGCCGACGTGGCGCCGGCGGTCCGCGCGGCGCACGGGCTGATCGCGGCGCGGTTTCCCCGGACCCGAAAGAATTCCTCGGGCTACGCCTTGCTGGACTGGCTCGGCTCGGGCGACCTGCTCGACCTCGTGATCGGCGCGGAGGGTACGCTGGGCTTCATCACCCGGATCACCTGGCGGCTGGATCCGCAGCCGGCCTGCCGCGCGGGGCTCCGGATCGAGCTGCACTCACTGGACCATCTGGTGAAGGTAGTGGCCGCGCTCCTGGCCGGCGAGCCGTCCGCGGTAGAGCTGCTCGACCGGACCTTTCTCGAGCTGGTGAGCCACACCGACATCGGCGGGGGACTCTCCGGGGTCGAGGCGATTCTCCTGGTGGAGTGGGAGCGGGACGATCCCCGGGCGCTGCGACAGGCGGTGGCGCAGGCCGCGGACACGGTGCGGCCGTGGGCGGCGGTGGTGGACACCGCCCTCACCGCCGAGAGCGCCACCCGGCTCTGGGAGCTGCGTCACGCCGCCAGTCCGATCCTGGCCGGGTTACCTGAGGACCGGCGCTCGCTGCAGGTGATCGAAGACGCCTGCGTGCCGATCGAGCGGATGGGCGACTACATCCGGATCGTCCGGCGGGTGACCTCGGCGCGTGACATCGCCGCAGTGATCTTCGGACACGCCGGCGACGGCCACGTGCACGTGAACCTTCTGCCGAAGGTGGGTCGGGCCGGATGGGAGCAGAGCGTCGCCGGCGTGCTCGAGGAGGTGTCTGACGCCGTGCTCCGGCTCGGGGGTACGCCCTCGGGCGAGCACGGCGACGGCCGGCTGCGCGCCGGCCTGCTGCAGCGGACCTACGGCGATGAGATCCTCGGGCTCTTCCGCCGGGTCAAGGACGCCTTCGACCCACTCGGAATTCTCGCACCCGGCGTTATCCTTCCGTCCGGCGAGCCGGCCATCACCCGTCTCAAGGTGGGCCGCCAGGCGATCCCCATCCCCGATGACATCGCGCGCGCGCTCCGGGAGATCGAGCGGACCGGCGGATACGGGCGCTCCAGGTTGGAGTTGGCGGGGGAAGCATGAGGTACCGACTGGTCGTCGACGGGATTGTCATCCTGAGCGAAGCGAAGGAGGCAGGGCCTCGCCTCGGCTCCTTCGGTCGCTGACGCTCCTCAGGATGACATTTTCGGTTGTGACGACTGGGTCAGCGTCAGTCTCATTCGCCCGGGTAGCCGATCACTGCCACTTGGTTCCGACTCATGGACATCCTCCGCGCCCCTCGCGTCACGCTCCTCGCCCGCCCCCAGTTTCTCGAGCCCGCCCACCTGCCGGTGCAGTGGCAAGGCGAGGCGAGCGACGGGGAGCGGATCGCGGAGTTCGCCGGCCGGCTCTGCTACATGAGCCAGCACAACCCCGCCGGGCGCACCACCGCCGAGTACCTCCAGAACATCCTCGAGCAGGGGCACGGGTCGGTCTTCGAGCACAGCACCTACGTCATGCTCATCGAGGGGATCTCCCGCTCCTGCAGTCACGAGCTGGTGCGCCACCGCGCCGGGTGGGGCTACTCCCAACTCTCCCAGCGCTACGTCGACGAGTCGCATGCCGCCTTCGTCATGCCGCCCGCCATCCTCGGCGATCCCGTGCTGGAGGCGGAGTGGACCCGCCAGGTGGCGGCGGCCCAGACCGCCTACGTCGCGGCGGTGGAGCAGCTCCTGGCGCGGTTCGAATGGGTGGAGAGCAAGGTCCACCGCCGGAAGACGGCGCGCGAGGCCGCGCGGAGCGTGCTGCCCAACGCGACCGAGGTGAAGATCGTCGCGAGCGCCAATGTGCGCGCCTGGCGCACCATGCTCGAGCTGCGCCTGGGCGAAGGCGCCGAGCTGGAGATCCGCCGCATGGCGGTGGCGTGCCTGCGCCTCCTGCAGCAGGAGGCGCCGGCGCTCTTCGCGGACTTCGAGATGTATCAGGCGGAGGATGGAAGTGAGGCGGGACGCGTCGGCTTTCACAAGGTGTAGACGACGGTGGTGTCACGGTGTCACCCTGAGCAAAGCGAAGGGAGCATGCCCCGGGTCATGCCCCCTTCACTTCGTTCAGGGTGACAACTTTCCAAAAAACTATTGTGCGACTGTCCACTTTTTCTTACTTTAGTTCTGTCGAAGTACTCAACTCGTCTCGGCTCGTCTCTCAGGGACGGCCTTTTTTGTAGAGGGTGCCTTTGGCGGTTCGGATCGGACTAGCCTACAATCTCAGACCCGAGGCGCCGGCTAACCCAGCCGGGGCGGTTCCTTCCTCCCCCCTCTCATCCGACGATTCCACTCAGGCTCTCCGCGACGAGCTCGGGAAGAACGATCTCTATGCCGAGTGGGACGAGCCCGCCACCATCGACGCGGTCGAGCGCGCGCTCGGCACCGTGGGTCGAGTCTTCCGGCTCGAGGCCGACCAGAGCTTCCCCGCGCGGCTCGCCCTGATCCGGCCGGATTTCGTCTTCAACATCGCCGAAGGCCTCTACGGACCCAATCGCGAGGGACACGTCCCGGCGATCTGCGAGTTCCTCGGGATCCCCTATCACGCGTCCGACCCGCTGACCCTCGGCCTCTCGCTCGACAAGCGGCGCGCCAAGGAGGTCCTGGCCTATCGCGGCGTCCCGACCGCGCCTTTCGTCCTGGCTCGGAGCCCGGGCGACGCGCGGAAGGCGGACCTCCCCTTCCCCCTCTTCGCGAAGCCCTGCTTCGAAGGCTCCGGCAAGGGCGTCAGCGTGAAGAGCCTTTGCCGGAACCGCTCGCAGCTGGTGCGGCAGGTCTCCAAGCTCCTCGCCACCTACGCGGAGCCGGTCCTGATCGAGACCTACCTGCCCGGGCTCGAGTTCACCGTCGCGGTGCTCGGCAACGGCGCTCAGGCGCGCTGCCTGCCGATCGTCGGCATGCGATTTGATACACTGCCGCAGGGTGCGCCACCGATCTATGGCTATGAGGCGAAGTGGCTGTGGGATTCGCCGAGCCATCCGCTGGAGATTTTCGACTGCCCGGCTCACATCCCCGAGGAGTTGGCCGGACAAATCAGGGGCGTCGCGTTGGCGGCGTATCACGCCCTGGAATGCCGCGACTGGTGCCGCGTCGACATCCGCTGTGACGCCACCGGCCGTCCGATGGTCGTCGAGTTGAATCCGCTGCCGGGCATTTTGCCCGACCCGAGAGACAACTCTTGCTTCCCCAAGGCCGCGAGGGCCGCCGGGATGAGCTACGACGATCTCATCCGCACCGTCGCCGACATCGCGTGGCGCCGGATCAGCGGTCGTTCACTCCTGGCGGAGGTGGCTTGATGCGAGTCGCGATTCTCTACGATGCCGGCAGCGACGAGTGGAGTCCGCAGGACGTCGCGGCGGTGGTGGGGAACGTTCACGAGGTCCGAGACGTGCTCCGGCGGCGGGGGCACGAGGTCGAGCTTCTGCCGGTCCGGTTCGGCGACTTTCGCTGGCTCACCCGCGCCCGGCGCGCCGACCTGGTCTTCAACCTCTGCGAGGGGGTCAACGGCCATGCCCGGTTCGAGGACTACGTGGTGGGCACCCTCGAGCTCGCCGGGGTGCCCTTCACCGGGTGCCGGCACTGGGCCACCACCATCGCCCATCGGAAGCACATCGCCAACACCCTCCTCTCGGCGGCCGGCCTCCCGGTGCCCGCGTTCGCCCTCGCTCAGGGCAACAAGGCGCCGGCCGACTTTCCGCTCCCGGCCATCGTCAAGCCGTCGGCGGAGGATGCCAGCGTGGGGATCGACAACGGCGCGGTCTGCACCTCCAAGCGGGCGCTCAAGAAGCGGGTCGCCCAGATGCTGGAGCAGTTCGAGGAAGTGCTGGTCCAGGAGTACGTGCCCGGGCGGGAGTTCAACGTCGGGTTCGTGGGCAAGCGGATGCTGCCAATCGCTGAGATCCGGTTCGACGGGATGCCGGAGGGCACCTGGCCGATCGTGGGCTACGCGGCCAAGTGGATTCCCGGGAGCCCGGAGGACGAGGGCACCCTGCCGGTCTGCCCAGCCGAGCTGGATGCCGAGCTCGGCGCCAGCCTCGCCAAAGTGGCCCGCGACGCCTGGGAATACGTGTCCGGCGGCGAGGGCTACGGCCGGGTCGATCTCCGGGTCAACGACGAGGGCCGGCCCTACGTGCTGGAGGTCAATCCCTGCCCCGACCTCTCCAGCAATGCCGGGCTGGCCCGCATGGGCCGGGCGTTCGGCTGGAGCTACGACGACCTGGTGATGCAGGTGGTGGATGAAGCGCTGATGCGCTCCCAGAGCCACAGCGCCGCCGCCGCCCTGGTCAGCGGGGTGTCCGCCGCTTGAGCGGCACCCTCACGGCACCGGCTCTCCGACACCTCACCGCAGCCGATCGGGGCCGCATCGAGGAGATCACTCGTGCGGTCCGGGTCTTCCGCGACGACGAGGTCCCGGTGGCTCTCGAAGTCTTCGACGCCGCCGTGGCCGGCTCGCCGGACTACACCGCCGTGGGCGCGGAGCGGGATGGCGTTCTGGCCGGCTGGATCTGCTGGGGGCCCACCCCCTGCACCCTCGGCACCTTCGACCTCTATTGGATGGCGGTGGACCCGGCGATGCATGCCGCCGGTGTCGGCACCGCTCTGGTGCGGGAAATGGAAAGCCGGCTGGCCGGGTGTGCGCGGCTCATCGTCGTGGAGACGGCCGGGCGACCCGATTACCGGCCGACCCGCGCCTTCTACGAGGCCCGCGGCTACCGCCGTGCGGCCGTGATTCCCGACTTCTACGCCCCCGGCGACGATCAGGTCGTGTACGTGAAGTCTGTGGCGGCTAGCTAGCAGCTCCGAAGCCGGGCCTCAGGCGGCGCTTGCGACGGAGGTATCCCGCGCTACCTTCGCTCAGGGTTCGCCAGTAGAACCCCATCCCCGCGATGGCGCCCGGATGGAACCCAGCCACCACAGGACCGCCGCCGGCATGGGACAGCCGCTCCCCTACCCTCCCGACCGGGCGTACGCCGAACCCGACTGGAATCGCCTACCCGGCTTCCACGGGGTGACGCGCGCTGATTGGGAGAGTGCTACCTGGCAGCGCCGCCACACCATCAAGAACCTGCGCGAGTTCAAGGCCGCACTGGGGGGCCTGTTGCCCGACGACCTGGCCGTCAGTATCGGCCAGGACCAGGAACGCCGGGCCACGATGTCCATGCTGATCCCTCCGCAAATGGTCAATACGATGGACGTATCCGACCTGTGGCGGGACCCGGTGCGCCGCTACATGGCGCCGGCCCTGGCGGATCGCCGGACCGACTGGCCCAGTCACCCCAACTCCTCGCGCGACAGCTTGCACGAGGCCGACATGTGGGCGGTGGAGGGCCTCACCCATCGCTATCCCACGAAGGTGCTCGCCGAGCTGCTCTCCACCTGTCCGCAGTACTGTGGGCACTGTACCCGGATGGATCTGGTCGGCAACGACGTGCCTCAGGTGGACAAGCTCAAGTTCACCGTGCCGCAGAAGGACCGGCACGGGCAGATCCTCGACTACCTCCGGCGGACTCCGGCCGTGCGCGACGTGGTCGTGTCCGGCGGCGACATCGCCAATCTGCACATCACGCAGCTCGAACCGTTCGTCGACGCCCTGCTGGACATCCCCAGCATCCGGGACATCCGACTCGCCTCCAAGGGGCTGATAGGCATCCCTCAGCATTTCCTGCAGGATGACGTGCTGCGCGGAATGGAGCGGCTGGCGAAGAAGGCGTTCGAGCGGGGGGTCGATCTGGCGCTGCACTGCCATGCAAACCACGCGGAGCAGATCACCCCGCTGGTGGGGCGCGCGGTGCACCGGCTGCTCGAGCTCGGCTTCCGCGACGTCCGCAACCAAGGGGTCCTGTTGCGTGGCGTGAACGCCACCGCGGGCGATCTGGTCGAGCTCTGCTTCATGCTGCTCGATCATGCCAAGATCATGCCCTACTACTTCTACATGTGCGACATGATTCCCAACGCCGAACACTGGCGGCTCGGGGTGTTCGAGGCGCAACAGCTCCAGCACGACATCATGGGATACCTGCCGGGCTTCGCGACGCCGCGTCTGGTCTGCGACGTGCCATTCGTCGGCAAGCGCTGGGTCCACCAGGTTACGGACTACGACCGCGAGCGGGGGATCTCGTACTGGACCAAGAACTACCGCACCGGGATCGAGGAGGATGACCCCACTGCCTTGTCGCGGACGTACGAATACTACGACCCGATCTATCTGCTCCCCGCCGCCGGCCAGGCGTGGTGGCGCGCTCACAGCTCTGCATCGGCGGAGGTCGAAGGCACGTTGTCACCCTGAACGTGATCGGCTAGCACCCGGAGACTCGAGCAGTAGCAATCTCGGCGGGCTGGTAATAACATCGCTCCGGATGCCAGCGTTCGATCTCCCGATCCGCGCACCGGCGCAAGACCGCAAGCCGTCGGGCGTTTCGCCGCAGCCGCCCGTGTGCTCTCTGGCGCATATGCGCACCAGCCAAGCAGTTACCCATCTGGCACAAGTGGTATCCAAGTTGCTGCGAGATCCCCCGCCGCACCCCCCTTAATGAGAGGCGGAAATGCGCATCCGTGCGATGAAAGCGCTTGCCCTCTGCGCTCTGATGTTCGCCGTCGGAGGCTGCAGCGATTCAGACATGGGCGAAGTCAGCCTCCAGCTTGCCACCCGTGGACCCGCATCGATGGCCAGTGGTGCACCCGGCCAGCTCGTCATCACCGCGGGGCCGGATGAGATCGTGGTCGACGGGGTCCAGCTCGTGCTCCGGAAGGTGCGCCTGGATGGTGCGCCCACGGCGTCGTGCCCCGAAGACGCGGAAGGCGACTCCCGGTGCGCCGAGCTCCGGCTCGGCCCGGCCCTGTTCGATTTACCGCTGGGAGAAGGGGCCGAGCCGGTCTTCTCCGCAGCGGTTCCTGTCGGGACCTACAGCGGGATCAAGTTCCAGATCCATCGGCCGACGAACGCCAACGAGGACGCCGACTTCGTGGCCGACCATCCGGAGTTGGAGGACATCAGCATCCGGGTCCTCGGTAGCTACAACGGGACCCCTTTTACGTTTGCGTCCGATCTGACCGAAGTGGAGGATGTCGTCTTCGCCGAGCCGGTGGAGATTGGCGCCGGGGGAGAAGTCCAGGTCACCCTGCAAGTGGATGTCTCCGGCTGGTTCGCGAGCGAGGACGGGACCGGATTGGTGAATCCGTCGGAGGCCAACGACGGCGGACCGCTCGAGTCACTCGTCGAGCGCCAGATCCGGGAGAGTTTCCGAGCGTTCCATGATGAAGACCTGGACGGGGCGGCAGACTGAGGGGCTCCGCGGCGGCGACTGTCACCTCGCCCAACTGGGACCGAAGGCGGCGTAGGTTCGGGCGGAAGGCGGCGTAGGTTCGGGGACACGTTGTCACCCTGAGCGGCGCGAAGGGGACCATGCCGGCATGGTCCCCTTCGGCGCGTTCACACCTGCAGAGCAACCGAAGCACTGCCCCGCAGCACTCCACCCGCCCACCACGCTGCCGCGTACCGAGCCACCCGGCTCACCCCTCAGCGCTTAATTCGTTATTCGACAACAAGATGCCTGGCGGCCTCCGGCTTGCCTTACCGGCGCGAGCGAGCGCGCGCCGCTTCGCCACGCGTCACCGCACCATTTCAGGAGGTGAGTATGCGCAGTGTGAAAGCCGGCGTGCTGGTTCTGGGTCTCCTTGCGCTTGGCTGTGCCGACGGGACTACGCCGATGTCCGAGACGGAAGGATTGGACGGGGCCGAGATGACCGAGGCGGGCAGCGAGTCGAGTGCCACCAGCGGCGGCACGGTGTACGGCGTGGACGCGGACAACTACCTGGTCGCATTCGACTTGGGTCGGCCCGGACGGGTGAGCCGGCGAGTGCGCATCACCGGCACCGGCGGTGCCAAGGTCGTGGGAATCGATTTCCGGCCCAGCGCGGTATCCCCGGCCACCCCGGACGTGATCGGCAAGCTCTACGGCATTACCAAGCGCAGAATCTACGAGATCGACCCGCACACCGGGGCCGCCTCCAACGGCCAGCTCCTCACGGTGCCCCTGGTCGGCGCGTTCTTCGGCACCGGCTTCAACCCGACCGTGGACCGGCTCCGCAATCACGGCAACACCCAGCAGAACGTCCGCCTCAACGTGGCCGACGGCATGACCACCCAGGACACCAACCTGGCCTACGCGGCCGGCGATCCCGGCTACGGCACCGCCCCCAGCATCGCCGGGACGGCGTACACCAACAGCGACAACGATCCCGCCACCCTGACGGTGCTTTACGCGATCGACGCCCGGCGGAACGTGCTGACCGTGCTCCCGTCACCCAACAGCGGACAGC
>JACCRH010000513.1 GCA_013813675.1 Gemmatimonadales bacterium | reverse complement strand
GGGGTCCACAGCATCCGGAGCTTCATCTGGACGCCGTGGAGATCCTTGCCGGTGTCGTTGTGCCAGGCGACGTACATCCCGAGCTTCATGCCGGGCTTCATCGGCACGCCGATGCTCTTGGGGACCTTGATGTCCTCGGTCTCGGTGCCGGCCCCCATGAGCCGCTCCGAGGCGGGATAGAGCAGCATGCGGCGGCTGAAATTCACCATGATCATGTGGTGGATCACGTTCCGGGGTACCGGATTGCCCTGGGCGTCCACCAGCTCCAGCTCGAAGCCGCGGAGCCACCCGTCGATCGGCCATTCGAAGCGCTGGATCGGCGTGTCGTGCGATGTGCCCAGGTCCATCATCCCGTGATCTTGCATCGGCGGCATATTGGGGAGCTCGAACGGGCCCGCCGTGATGACCAGCTCCTTGCGGCTCGAGTCCACCGCCACCGTGACCCGGGGGTCGGTGGCGACCTGCGTGGGATCGGTGGCGAGGATGGCGACGAGAAGCGGGCTCCACACCAGCATGCGCGACTCCGCGAAGGGGACAGAAGCATGCGCGACCGCCCTGGGGCAGTCGCCATTGCGCGACGGCTTGGCGGCGCTCAACTTGGGCGGAGCGAGGGGGGCTTTCGCCGTCGGCGCCCGCAACATCTGAGGGCTGGGAGACAATGTCAAGCAGGCTCGGACGGACTTGGGCAGCGCTCGCGATCCTGCTCTGGCTGCCCGCCGTTCTATCGGCACAGAATCGCATTTTCCCCAGCGTTCCGAGCTTCGAGCGACCCGAAGCGGCACCTCGGCTGCACGGGCTGGCCGCACGGCTGATCTCGGCGCAGACCGGCGACAGCCGGTTCGGGGAGGAAGCGGAGGCGGAAGTCGCCCTGGGGGAGAATTTTCCGGTGCTGGCGCTCCAGGGCGGCGACCGGCCCATCACCCTGGGGATCGGCTCCCAGGTGTACGCCCGCTTCAGCCTCACTGACGCCAAGAGCGCGCTCATCAGCAATGACTGGGTCGTGGGCCTCAACGGCACGGCGATCCTGGGCGCCTGGGCCTTCACCATCGAGGCCTACCACGAGAGCAGCCACCTGGGCGACGAGTACGAGGATCGCACCGGCGCCAAGCGGATCGACTGGACTCGCGAAGTGATGGCGGGCTGGGCCAGCTACTCCCGCGGGCCGTGGCGCATGATGGGAAGCCTCAGCTACGCCTTGCGCGACGAGCTGCAGCTCGACCCGTCCGGCGGGTCGTTCGGGGTGGACTTCCGGCCACCGCATCGGGCCGGACGAGGATCGGTCCTGCCGGTGGCCGGGGTCTACTTCGACGCCAGCGGCGCGACGAGCTGGCGGGTGAGCGGTTCATTCAAGGCCGGGGTGGTGCTGCAGGAAGCGCCTGGCGGGCGGGAGATCGGGTTTGCCGTCATCGGCCACGATGGGCTCTCCACCCAGCGGCAGTTCTTCCGCGAGGAGAGCCGCTACCTGGGACTCGAGGTCCGCTTCGACCTCTGAGTGGGCCACTTTCTGTCCGCTTGCGTCAAGCCGCTAGGCCACATAGTTTTAAAGGCTAGACCTTTGGCTGACTTTATACCCGGAATCCAACCTCATGTACGCGATCTTTCGAGCTCTGGGCAAGCAGTTCCGCGCCGAAAAGGGCAAGACCCTCAGGCTTCCGCTGATGCATGCGGCGGCGGGCTCCAAGGTGACCTTCGATGAGGTACTGCTTTCCTCCAACGGCGATACCATCACGGCCGGCGCCCCCTTGATCAAGGGCGCCTCGGTCGAGGCCGAGGTTGTCGGTGAGGGAAAAGAGCCCAAGATCTACGTGTTCAAGTTCAAGCGGCGGAAAAACTATCGCCGCAAGACCGGACATCGGCAGAAGTACACCGAGGTCCGCATCACCGACCTGAAGCTGGGTTGAGGAACGCATGGCACACAAGAAAGGCGTAGGCTCCAGCCGGAACGGGCGCACCAGCAACCCCAAGTACCTCGGCGTCAAGCACTACGGCGGGGAGCGGGTGGTGGCCGGCAACATCCTGGTCCGCCAGCGGGGCACCCATTTCCACGCCGGGAAAAACGTCCGCCGCTCCAACGACGACACCCTGTTCGCCCTGGTCGACGGCGTCGTCAAGTTCGAGTTCAAGGACAAGGACCGGCAGAAGGTCTCGGTCTATCCCGCCGGGGTCGAAGCGGCGAGCTGAACATGACCAAGTCCACTCTGTTCGACCGGCTCAACCAGGAGCTGACCGAGTTCGGCAAGAAGGCTCAGGCCGCGCTCGACGAGGGCAAGCTGCAGATCGAGCTGCTCCGATACCGGCGTAAGCAGGACGGCGCCGCGCGCGACCTCGGACTCCTGATCCACCGGCGCGAGCGGGGCGGCGAGTTCGATCAGCGCCGGATGGATGCGCTCCTGCTGCGGCTGGACGATCTGGACAAGGAGATCGGCCGGCTCGAGGCGCTCATCGTCGAAGCGCGGCACCAGCGAGCCGGGTCCGGGGCCGCTACCGGTTCTCACCCCGAGCCGAGCGTCCCCACCCCTACGCCCTGACGCCGATCAGGTTCGGGACACTTCCTCCCCTCGGGTGGCCAGCGCGACCCGGATGCGGTCCGGATAGTTGCCGCAGAGCCCGTCCACTCCCAGGCGCGCCATCCGTTCCAGATCGCCGATCTCGTTCACCGTCCAGGCGATGATCGAAAATCCAGCATCGTGCACCCGGCTCACCAGGTCTCGATCCACCTGGTGCCATTCCTGCCACAGCGTCGTCGCTCCCACCCCGCGCATCGCTGCCACCGGGTCGTCGAGATAGGCCGACAACAGAATGCCGCGCCGCGCGGCGGGGCGGCAAGCCCCCAATCGCCGCACGATTCTGTGATCGAAGCTGTGCACCGAGTAGCGCGCCGGGAAGGGTCCCCGGTCGAGCACCGCGAGCAGCTCCTCGTCGTGGGCTTCGGGCAGGCTCTTCAACTCCACGTACACTTCCCGGTCGCCGACCAGGTCGAGCACCTCGGAGAGGAGCGGGAGCGGCTCGCCGTTGCGGATCCGCACCTGCCGCGCCTCGGCCCTGGAGAGCTGGCCGATCGGGCCGAAGCCGGGGATCTCCCCGTCGTGATGCACCACGATCGCGCCATCTCGGGTGGCATGGACGTCGAGCTCCACGCCGTCCGCGTCCAGCGTCACCGCGCGCCGGAAGGCGGCACGGGAGTTCTCGTATTCGTAGCCGGAGGCACCACGGTGCGCGATCACGCTGGGACGTCGCATGCGGCCTAAGATAGCCGCCCTTAACAGAGGGCGACACTCGACGTCCTGCAGGCTTGGATGAGCGCCCTCCCGGTGTTGGAGTCACCCTCGGACCACGCGCTGGCCGCCGCCTACCGGTCGGGTGACGAGAGGGCGGCGGCCGAGCTCGTCCGGCGCCATGCCCCGGCGGTCGGACGGTTTCTCTACAGCTCCGGCGCCTCGCCAGACGAGATCGACGACCTGGTGCAGGAGGCCCTGTTCCGCGCCTTTCGCCGGCTGGACTCGTGGCGGGGCGAGGCGGCGTTCCGAAGCTGGCTCTTCGCCATCGCGAGCAACGTGCTGAAGGACGAATACCGTCGGAGGAAGGGCCGGCAGATGGTGTCGCTGGACGACCGGGACCTGCCGGATCGGGCGGACCCCGACGCGGACCTAGCTGCAACGGAAACGGGGGAGCGGCTCCGCCGCGGGATCGCGTCGCTGCCGCGTCTGCAGCGGGAGGTCTTCCTGCTCCGTAGCCAGCAGGGCACCGGATACGTGGAGATCGCCGCGGCGCTCCGGACAACCCCTGGGGCGGCCAGGGTCCATTATCACCACGCGGTCAAGCGTCTCAAGGAGATCGTCAAATGAACGACTGCGAGCGCCTGTCGGACCGGATGCCCGAGGTCGCCCTGGGTCGCGCCGAATGGACGGCCGACGAGGCGGCCCATCTCCGGGGCTGCGGCGAGTGCCGCGGCGAGTGGGAATTGCTGCTCGCCGCGCGGGAGCTGGATGAGCGGGCCCCGACGGTGTCGGATCTGGTCGCGCTGCCCGCGGTCTTGCAG
>JACCRH010000170.1 GCA_013813675.1 Gemmatimonadales bacterium | reverse complement strand
CTTCAGCGGACCTTGGGCAGCAGCTACACCATAGAGCGCGAGCTCGGCGGCGGCGGCATGTCCAGCGTCTACCTCGCCGAGGAGACCGCGCTGGGCCGCCGGGTGGTGATCAAGATCCTACCCCCCGAGCTGGCCCACGCCGTGAGCGGCGAGCGCTTCCGGCAGGAGATCCGCTTCGCCGCCCGGCTCACCCACCCGCACATCGTCCCGCTGCTCGCGGCCGGCGAGAGCGACGGGCTGCCGTGGTTCACCATGCCCTACGTCGAGGGCGAGTCACTTCGCGTGCGGCTGGCCCGGGGCCCGCTCCCGCTCGGCGAAGTGGTGAGCATGCTCCGCGACGTGGCCGGGGCGCTGGCCTACGCCCACGGGCACGGCGTGGTCCACCGCGACATCAAGCCCGATAACGTTCTGCTGAACGCCGGAACCGCCCTGGTCACCGATTTCGGGGTGGCCAAGGCGCTCACGGCCGCCACCGGCGGGGCAGAGAGCGGGATCACCACGCTCGGGGTGGCGCTGGGGACGCCGGCGTACATGGCGCCGGAGCAGGGGGCCGGCGATCCGGCCACCGATCACCGGGCAGACATCTACGCTCTGGGCTGCCTGGCCTACGAGGCGATCACCGGCGCGCCGCCATTCGCCGGCCGGCCTCCGGCGGAGCTCATCGCCGCACACGCGATCCAGTCGCCCGAGCCACTGGCGCGACGCCGGCCCGATGTGCCGCCGGCGCTGGCCGAGCTGGTGATGCGCTGCCTGGCCAAGCGGCCGGCGGACCGGCCGCAGAGCGCGGGCGAGGTGCTGAATGCGCTGGACGGAATCCAGAGCGGTGCCGGCTCTTCCCGCCGCCGGACGGTAGCGGTCGCCGCCGCGGTGCTCGCGGTTCTCCTCGGCGTGGCGGTCGTTCTCGGGAATGGAGCGCGGCTGATCCCGGACGGCATTCCGCCGTCCGCAGCTTCCCCGATCCACTCCATCGCCGTCCTCCCCTTCGTCAACACCGGCGGCGATCCGGAGGACGAGTATTTCTCCGACGGCATGACCGACGAGCTGGCCCACGCGCTCGGCGGACTGCCGGACATTCGGGTAGCGGGCCGCACGTCGTCTTACGCCTATAAAGGAAAGGCTGCCACGGTGCAGGAGATCGGCCGGGCGCTCGGGGTGAGGGGCGTCATCGCCGGCACGGTGCGCCGCGCGGGCGAGCGGCTCCGCGTCACCGTACAGCTCTCCAGCGCCACCGACGGCTTCCAGCGATGGTCCCACGAGTACGAGCGCGGCTCGTCGGACGTGTTCGAAATGCAGGACGAGCTCACCCGGGCGATCGTGGCGGAGCTGGAGCCGGCGCTCCGCGGCACCGGGACCCAGGTCGCGAGCGAGCGCCGGGGCACCGCGGATCCGGTGGCGTACGAGCACTACCTCCGGGGGCGCTATTTCTTCGCCCGGCGGGGCACACCGGCGCTGCTCACGGCGATCGACGAGTATCGCGCGGCCATCGGCCGCGACTCCGCTTTCGCCCGCGCGCACGCCGGGATGGCGCTGGTCTACGTGGTGCTGCCGTCCTACGAATCGGTCAGCGTGGACTCGGTCAACCGGCTCGGCATCGCGTCCGCCCGGCGCGCCCTTGCCCTCGATTCCACCCTCGCCGACGCCCACCTGGCCCTGGCCACCGCCCTGGCCAACGAGCTCGAGCTCGACTCGGCAGACGCCGAGTTCCGCCGGGTACTGGCGCTCGCGCCCAACGATCCCACCACGAGGCTCTGGCACAGCGCGGTCCTCCAGGGCCAGGGCCGAGTGGAGGACGCGCTCGCGGCCACTCGCCGGGCAATGGAGCTGGACCCGCTCTCCGCCGTGATCCGGACGGACCTCGCGGTGGTGCTGCTCTCCGCCAGGCGATATCCGGAAGCGTTCGCGGCGGCCCGCCGCGCGGTGGAGCTGGACTCGACGTTTACCTACACCCGCGTCGTTCTGGCCTGGCTGCACGGTCTCACCGGCCGCCCCGACAGCGCGCTCGCCCAGCTCGGGCTCGACCGCCCGGTGGACCCGGGCCTCACCTGGCGCGGTGCCGGCTGGCGCGGCGTGGCGGCCTGGGTCTACGGCCGTGCTGGGCGACCCGCGGACGTTCGGCGCATGGGGGCCGAGATCGCCCGCCAGCCCAATGGCGGTGGCGGGTACGACGAGGCGATGGTGGCGATGGCGCTGGGTGACCTGGAGGGAGCGGTGAAGCAGCTCGGCCGCAGCCTGGAGCGGCACGAGCTGCTCGGGAGAGACCAGAATCCAGGGTGCACGCCGGTGCTGGATCCCCTGCGGGGGCTCGGGAGCTTTCGGCGGCTGATGGCGAGCTACGGGATCCGGGTTTGTGAGGGATAAGCGCCTGGGCCCGTGTGTTGTACCCTGTTTTCCTCTGCTATGGTCGTGCCAAAGCAATATGTATAAGAATCATATATATTACTTCACATGTCACGGCATCCTCGCCACAACCAGCACCATAAACCGATGACCCTGGCCGATTTCGCCGCCTTGGCCGGGGCCGCGCCGCGGTGGTGCCAGAACGCGCTTCGGACCCTCGGTCTCGGCGCTCGGTACGCTCCCGATGTGGCCCGAACCCTCGGCCTTGCTCGGCTGCTACAACAGCATCACGGTGTCTCTCTCCCCCGAGCCATGAAGGTGGCCGAGCACGCGCTCCGGGAAGGCGCGAGTACCAGCGCCTGGGTGAGCGACCCGACCGGGGCCACGGCGCTACTGGTTGACGTGCCGCGATACCTGACCCAGTTCGCCTTGCGGTCCGCGCGGCTCCGGGTTGACGCTCCGCGACGGCGGGGCCGGCCGTTCACTACGGCCCCGGCCGGGGGCATTGCCGCCGCAGAAGCCTACGGCTTAGATCTCGCCGCGTTGCGCGGGGGACTACGACTCACACCGGCGGAGCGCCTGCGGCAGCTGGATGCGAATCAGCGCGCCGTCGCCGCGCTCCGCGCGGGACTCAGGCCGGTATGAGTCTACTGGATCTAGTAGAGGGACTCACCGCGGCGGGGATACGGTTCATAGTCGCAGGTGGCGTGGCCGGCACGGTGCACGGGTCGCGACGAGTCACTGACGACCTCGACATCCTCTACGACACCGGGCCGGACAATGGACAGGCGCTGGCTGAGTTGCTGGCGGCGTGGCACGCCTATCCCCGTGATGTGGCGCCTGGGCTTCCCTTCATTATGGATGTCCAGACCCTGCGGACTACCGAGGTGCTGACCCTGACGACAGACAGGGGGTTCCTCGACATCTTCGCTACCCTGAAGGGTGTCGGCACGTGGTCGGACGCGTTGCCCGGGGCGTCGAGGATCGATCTGGGTGACGCGCAAGTGCTGTCGCTCAGCCTCCACCAACTCATCCTCGCCAAGCGCGCCGCGGGCCGGCCGAAGGACCGCGATAACCTGGTCGAGCTTGAGGCGTTGCGTGAGTTGGGTGACGAGGCATGAGCTTGCTTGAGCATACTGAGCGCCAGAAGATGCTGGCCGGAGAGCCGTATGATCCGCTGAATCCCGAGGCTCGTGGCGGCCCGCGAGCGACCCGGGACCTCTGTCAGGCCCTCACTCACTCCCGCAATCGATACCCCGCCTTCACCACCGTGAGGATGTAGCCAGGCTCTTCCGCCGCGTGGCCCAGCTTGCGGCGCAGCACCGCCACGTGAGTATCCACCGTGCGGCTGCTCACGTCTTGCTGATAGCCCCAGACCTCGGCCAGCAGTTCCCGCCGGCTGGCCACCGCTCCCGCCCGGGCCACCAGCGCG
The DNA here is from genome assembly GCA_013813675.1 of Gemmatimonadales bacterium. GTDB lineage: Bacteria > Gemmatimonadota > Gemmatimonadetes > Gemmatimonadales > GWC2-71-9 > CAVVWJ01. The sequence goes on along the minus strand of JACCRH010000170.1, from coordinate 1,528 downwards.
TGCAGCAGCTCGTATTCCTTGGGCCGAAGGGCCACCGGACACCCGGCGCGGCGCACGTCCCTCGTGGCCGGATCGAGCTCGAGGTCGGCGAAGCGGAGCGGCATCGCGGGCGCACGGAGTCGCTCGAGCTCCGCCACCGGCGTGTCCGACAGCTCGCGCAGGATGGCGACAAGGTGCTCGTGCGATCGCCGGCTCCGCACCGCCGTGGTATACGCGCGCACCCGGTCCAGGGTGACCCGAAAGCGATCTTCCTCGAACGGCTTGAGCAGATAGTCCAGGGCCCGCACGTCGAACGCCTCCACCGCGTAGCGCTCGTGCGCGGTCACGAACACCACCGCCGGGAGTGGCCCCGCGCCCAGGCCGGCCGCCACCTCGATGCCGGTGGTTTCGGTCATCTCGATGTCGAGGAACACCACTTCTGGGGCCGAGCGCGCGATGGCACCGGCTGCTTCGTGCCCGTCGACGCACTCCGCGACCACCTGGATGTCCGGGTGGCGCGCGAGAAGCAACCGCAGGCGGGTCCGCGCCAGCGGCTCGTCGTCCACGATGACCGCGCGAATGGCCGGGGCACTCATGGGGTCGCCGGCTCCGCCAGCCGGAGCGGAATGGACAGCGCGCACACGGCACCGCCGGTCGGGGCGGGGGAGAGGTCCACCCGCTGCTCCGATCCGTAGAGCTGCTGGAGCCTCGCCCGGGTGATCGAGAGCCCGACACCTTCCCGCATCTGCCCTCCTCGCCGAAGCCCCACGCCGTCGTCGCTGACCGCGAGGTGCAGCCGTCCCTCGCCCTCCCACGCCCGAACGTCCACCCGGCCCGGCGTGATGCGCCGGGTGATCCCGTGGCGGATCGCGTTCTCCACCAGAGGCTGGAGAATGAGCCGCGGGACCATCGCGGCGCGGACCGCGGGTTCCACATCGAACTCGACCCGCAGCCGGTCACCGTAGCGCGCCTCCTGGATCTCGGCGTAGCGACGCAGGAGCGCCACCTCCTCCGCGAGCGTCGTCTCCACCCTCGTGTTGCTTCTGAGCGTGAGCCGCAGCATCTCGCTCAGACGGGCGAGCAGCCGGTCGGCCCTGGCCGGGTCTTCCCAGATGAGCGCCGAGATTGCGTGCAGGGTGTTGAACAGGAAATGCGGCTGGAGCTGCGCGCTCAGCACGTGCAGCCTCGCCTCAGCGAGCTGCCCGGCGTAGATGGCCGCCGCGATCCCGCGCCGGCGGGACTCCCAGGCATTGGCCACCGCCTCGGTGGCCGCCGCGACGAGACAGTAGAGCAGCAGATCGGCGCCGAGGTAGCGGAGCACCCCTCGGGTTGCCGCGGCGAGGAGTCCCCCGTGCGGCGGGGCCCAGGGGAGGAGGCTCTCGAGCGTCCCCATGAGCGCGCCGCCGACACAGACGAACATCATCGCGCCGAGGGCATGCACCAGGACCGCCCGCGCGAGCGACGATCCCGACTCGCGCGCCCGGAGCGTGATCGCGACGGCGGCCGGAGTGAGGAGCGCGCAGGGCCACCAACTGGCAAGCTGACCGGC
>JACCRH010000486.1 GCA_013813675.1 Gemmatimonadales bacterium | reverse complement strand
GCTGTAGGTCTTCCGCATGTACTGCACGATCGCCTGGTCCAGCTCGTCGCCACCGGTGCGGATGGAGGCGTCGCACACGATGCCGGAGAGCGCGATGACCGCGACGTTGGTGGTCCCGCCCCCGATGTCGACCACCATGCTCCCGACCGGCGTCTCCACCGGCAGGCCGACGCCGATCGCCGCCGCCATCGGCTCGGCCACCATCAGCAGCCGCTTGACCCCGGCGGAGCGGGCGGAGTCGCGCACGGCCCGGCGCTCCACCTCGGTGATTCCCGACGGGACGCAGACGATCACGCTCGGTTTCACCTTCAGGATGCTCCGGTCGATCACCAGCCGGAGAAAGTGCCGCAGCATCTTCTCGGCGACGTCGAAGTTGGCGATCACGCCGTCCTTCATCGGCCGCACCGCGAGGATCCCGTCCGGCGTGCGACCCAGCATCCGCTTGGCCTCGAGCCCGATCCCCATGATGTTCCCGGTGGCCTGATCCACGGCGGCGACCGACGGCTCGTTCAACACCACGCCTTCGCCTTTGACCAGCACCAGGGTGTTGGCGGTGCCCAGATCGACCGCCAGCTCACTGGCGGGACGCCAAGTCTTGCGCTTGGGAAGCTGCCGGCGCAGGTTGGCGGCCTCCTGGGCGATCAGATCGGGGCTGGCGGAGATCAGGTCGACTGTGGCTGTCACCGTGCTGGCATCCTGAGAAGAGATGAGAGTCGCCTTGCAGATGGCCTGCTGGGGTTGCGTTTCACCCCGCCGGCGGTCGTCGTATGGCTTCGGCCGATTGGCGCCGCTTTCGAGAGCCGCCGGGGGAAGGGCTCTATCGCCCCCGCGCGCTCACCGTGCACGATATGGCGCAGGTGCAAGAGTCCAGCCAGGCAGATGAGCCCCGGCTACTCGATGTTCGTCGTGCTGGGATGGGCCCTTCTGGCGCTCGGCTCAGCCCTCCTCGCGAGCGAGCGTGAGCGCCGGCTCGCGGCCGCCGGGATGTTGTGCCTCGGCCTTGGGCTGTCGGCCTGGCGCGCGACCCCGCCTGATGGAGTCGGCGGCCTGGCGACCCCCGCGCGACTCGGCGAAGGGTTCCTGGTCGTGAACGGAGGACTGCTGGTCGTGGGGCTGGGAGTGGTGCTCTGGGCAGCGGTCTCGGGGGCGAGTCGACGCCGGCCCCACGCGATCCTGGCGATTGGGCTGGGCACATTGCTCATCGCCCGAACCTCCCTGGAGTTTCTGCTGGCGGCAGGCGTGGCGAGGACGACCGGTTCTGCCGTCGCCCTGGGCCTCCTGGGTGCGGGACTCGTGGTGGTTGGACGAGGGGCAGGTTCTGCCGCACCGGCTCGGGACGTGAGCCCACGGCGCTTCTGGGGGCCAATGGCTGTGCCAATGGCCGTCGCGATGATGGCCGTTGGTACGGCGACGGCTTTCGGCCCGCACGTCGCCATCGTGTTCGTCGGCGTGATCGCGGCGGCGTGGAGTGGGTACTTTCTCCTGCGGCAGGCGCCACGGCCGTATCCGGCGGCCCCCGTGCTCACCTTGCTGCTGGTGCCGACGTATTGGCTGCTCGCGACGATCGACGGACCCGAAGGACTGTGGATCGAGGCGCTTCAGCGGGTGCCCCTCAGCCCCGCGGCGGAGTGGCTCACCGCGCCCGCGCTGCTTCTGGTGGGCTGGAGCGTCGCCGGTCTGTGGCCGCTGCACCGATGGACTCCGGGTGCCCTGCTGGCGCCGCTCGGCGCGCTCCTCCTCGTCAGGATCGGCTTTCCCCTCGTGCCTGGCGGTATCGACGACTGGCGGCCGGTCGCGATTCCCTTGCTGATCCTCGGGACCTGGCACGCCGTGTGGTCCGCGCGCTGGGCATCGGCCGCGGCCGGCGCGGGCTTGCTGGGCCTAGCCGGGCATACCCCGGTGGGCGCCGCTGGGGCGGTCTGGCTGCTGGGCAGTGCGTTCCTGCTCGAGCTGTGTTCGTCGGCTCCCGTACCGGCGCGGCTATGGGAGGTTGTGAGGGTGGCCAGTTGGGCGGCGAGCGCCTGGGGCGGACTGCTGGTCTTGGAAGGAGGGCTGCGCAGTGAAGTGGTCTACACCGCGGTCGGAGCGCTCGGACTCGCGGTGGTGATCGTTGCCCGGAGGGGTCAGGCCATGATCGCGAGGGCACCGAGCACACCCGCGCCGAGCGTCTGATCACCATCGATGCTCACCAGCTCGCGTGCCCGGGCCGGGTCGATCCCTTTCGAGAAGAGTCGCCACGCCGTGTCCTGATCCATGCGCACGTGAGCCGCCGGAGCACCCGACGCGCCGCCGTAGAGCCGCCAGGCATCCTCTACGCGTCTCAGGGTCCAGTCGCCTCCAGCGGCTCCGTCAATCTCGACGCGCAGCTCGGTCGCCGCTTCGGCGGTCACGTCGCGATACCGGCGTGGCAGAGCTCGCAGGAAGAGATCGAGCACCGGATGCAGCCATTCCCGTGTGGTGAGCCCGGGAGCGCTTACCGCGTCGCGAATCTGCTGCTGATGCAGCCATCGCTCGGTGTACTCTCTCCCGACATCGAACCAGTTGGCCGATCGCTCCTCTCCCGCCCACCCCACCGGAAAGATCGCCGGCGCCTCGGGATCGAGCGCGGCGAAGAGCTCGGCCACCTGGCGGCTGGTGTGCTCGAGCAGATCGATCAGGAGCGGTGGGCTGATCCGCCGGGCGGCGGTCACCCAGACCGCGTTCAACCGGTCGAGATAGTTCACCAGGTCATCGTAACCATCGATCGGCACGTCGGGGACGGCGGACAGGCCGTCGCGCTGGAAGGAGAGCCGGCGCAGGCTGCCGTCCAGCAGGTGGGCGGCGATGTCCTGCACCGTCCAGAGCGCGCACGCGGTGGAGCGGCTCCAATCGTCCGGGTGGAGACCGCGGAGGAGAGTGAGCAACTCCGCTTCCAGAGGCGGGAACCGGCTGGCGAGGTGCACTGGGCCGATGGGTCGCAGGGCGGAGGTCGTCACGGTGTGATCGTCATCGTCTTCAGAAGAGGTTGCAGGTCATCCCCAGCGGATCGAGGGATCGGCCGGTGAATGAGTGTGACGCTGGATGCTCACTTCCATGAGCGGGGCGATCCCTCGCTCCGCTCGGGATGACGCAGCCAGAGCGCGGGCGACGCGGCCAGAGCGCGGACGACGCAGCCCAAAGCCCCATGACGCAGCCAGCTTCCGCTCCGAAACGTACTCTCCGACAGCGGAGCCGCCACCAGAATGGGTGCAGCGCGTTGATTCCTCTCCCGGCCGGGTCCATATTTGGCCGGATCAAGCGAGTTAAGTCATTCTGAATATTGCAGCTTCCACATCAGGAGTCGGCCATGGCGTTTTCCCTTCCGCCCCTCCCCTACGACTACAACGCCCTCGAGCCGCATGTCGACGAGCAGACCATGCGGATCCATCACGACAAGCACCACGGAACCTATGTCACCAACCTGAACGCGGCGCTGGAGCCGCATCCCGACCTGCAGAAGAAATCGGTGGAGGAGCTGCTGGCCAACCTCGACGCGTTGCCGGAGGCGATCCGGACGCCGGTGCGCAACAACGGCGGCGGCCATGCCAA
>JACCRH010000166.1 GCA_013813675.1 Gemmatimonadales bacterium | reverse complement strand
GCCCTCGGGCGGGCCGCGCTGCTGGCCGCCCGGGAGCAGCCCGACGAGGCGCCGAGGCTGCGGGCGCTGCGCGATCTCCTGGCCCAGCGCCTGTGCGCGGGGGTACCTGACCTGGTGGTCAACGCCGCCGGCGCCGACCGGGCGCCGCACGTGCTCAATGTGTCGGTGGCCGGGACCGACAGCGAGGCGCTGCTGATGCACCTGGACCTCGCCGGCGTGGCCGCATCGAGCGGCTCGGCGTGCTCCACCGGGGCGGTCGAGCCGTCCCATGTCCTGGTGGCGATGGGTGTGCCGCACGAGCTCGCCCTCGGCGCGATCCGTTTCAGCTTCGGCCACGAGAGCACCCCGAACGACGTCGATCGGGTCGCCGACGTCATGCCGGGGGTGGTCGCCAAGGTGCGCAAGCTGGCGGGAGCGCTGGGACGGGCGGCCTCGTGACCGCGCGCGTGCTGGTGGCGATGTCGGGCGGCGTGGACAGCTCCGTGGCCGCGGCGCGGCTGGTGGAACAGGGTTACGGCGTAGTCGGCGCCACGATGAAGCTGTTCTGCTATGGCGACGAGGTGCCCGACCGCCCCTGCTGCTCGCTCGACTCGATCAACGACGCGCGGGACGTCGCCCATGCGCTCGGCATTCCGCACTACGTGCTGAACCTGGAAGACCGATTCGCCCTGCACGTGATCGACAACTTCGTGAGTGAGTACAGCCGCGGCCGCACCCCCATACCCTGCGTCCGCTGCAACTCGTTCACCAAGTTCCGCGATCTGTTGGCCCACGCCGACGCCCTCGACTGTGATTACATCGCCACGGGGCACTACGCGGTGGCCCGGGACGGCGGTCTCTACCGCGGGCTCGACCGGGCCAAAGATCAGAGCTACTTCCTCTGGGGCATCGACCGGCAGGTGGTGGCGCGGATGCTGACGCCGGTAGGCGAAATGACCAAGGCCGAGACCCGGGCATCAGCCCGGAAGCTCGGCCTGGTGACGGCGGAGAAGCCCGAGTCGGTCGAAATCTGTTTCGTGCCCGACGACGACTACGTCGGTGTGCTGGAGCGGCACCTTCCGTCGGACGCGCCGGCGCTCGCCCCCGGACCACTGGTCACCACCGGCGGTGATGTCGTCGGAGAGCATGCCGGCTACGCCCGATACACCATCGGCCAACGGCGGGGACTGCCGGGCGGGTTCGGTGAAGCGCGCTTCGTGGTGGCGATACGGCCCGAGCGCCGGGAGGTGGTCATCGGCACGGCGGACGAGCTTGCTGGGCATCGGGTTCGACTGGAGGAGCTCAACTGGCTCGCGGCACCGCTTGCGCCGGGCGACGAGTGCCAGGTGCAGGTCCGCCACCGGGCACCGGGCGTCTCCGCGACGGTGGCCTCGACGGAAGGTGGCGCGCTCGACCTGGTGCTGGCGAGTCCTATCCGGGCGATCACACCGGGCCAGTCCGGCGTGCTCTACTCGCCCGCCGATCGAGTGCTCGGCGGGGGGGTGATCGGCTGATGCTGCGCTCGGTAGTGCTCCACTGGCTGCTGAACGCCGCCGCGCTGTGGGCGGCGGCATGGCTGCTTCCCGGCCTCGAGTTCCGGGGGTCCATCGTCCAACTGCTGCTGGTGGCGGCGGTGTTCGGCGTCGTCAACAGCCTGGTCCGGCCGATCCTGACCGTATTGACCTGCCCCCTGATCGTGGTGACGCTGGGACTGTTCACCCTGGTGATCAACGCACTCATGCTCATGCTCACGGGAGCGCTGTCGGAGCGGTGGGGGCTGGGTTTTGCGGTGAGCGGCTTCTGGCCGGCGTTTTTCGGCGGACTGGTGGTCGGGCTGGTGAGCGTCATGCTTTCCCTGTTCCTCCCCGGTAAGCGGGGGGAGGCATAGTGCTGTTGTCACCCTGAACGAAGTGAAGGGGATCATGCCGGCATGGTCCCCTTCGCTTCGCTCAGGATGACACCCGGGGGAAACACACGCCTCTGACACCACGCTCCTGAATGCGGTGTTACGGGGCCGTTACGTTCCCTCCCTCGTTTAGCGGGATACATTCTCAGCGTGACCGATCTCCAGCTCACCGCACCAACCGCTCCCGCGCTCGACCTACGCGATCCGTCGCTCTACCTCAACCGCGAGCTCTCCTGGCTGGAATTCAACCGCCGGGTGCTGCACGAGGCGCTCGACCCCCGCACACCGCTGCTCGAGCGGCTCAAGTTTCTCGGCATCTTCGGCGGCAACCTGGACGAGTTCTACCAGGTCCGCGTCGCCGGCCTCAAGCAGCAGGCCTCCGCCGGCATCGTCGAGCGCACCGCCGATGGCATGACTCCCGAGGCCCAGCTCCATGCCATCACCCACATCGTCCGCGATCTGATACGGCAGGACCGCCAGAGCCTCCATGAGGATCTGCTTCCCCAGCTCGCCCAGCGGGGCCTGGTGCTGCACTCGAGCGTGGCAGAGCTCCGGCGGGAGGAACGGGAGCGGCTGGACGCCTACTTCCACGCCAACGTCTTCCCGGTCCTGACGCCGCTCGCGGTGGATCCGGGCCATCCCTTTCCCTACATCTCCAACTTGAGCCTCTCGCTCGCCGTAGTGCTGCGGGGGGCCGACGGCGAAGAGCGTTTTGCCCGGGTCAAGGTCCCCAAGATCCTGCCGCGCTGGGTCCCCCTCATCGCCCCCAACGAGTTCGTGCCCCTCGAGGAGGTGATCGGAGCCAATCTCGAGTCGCTCTTTCCCGGGGTGGAGATACTGGGGAGCTACACCTTCCGGATCACCCGCAACACCGACCTCCAGATCGCCGACGACGACGAGGCCGACGATCTCCTGAGCCTGATCCAGGAAGAGGTCAGAAATCGCCGGTTCGCGGAGGTCGTGCGAATCGAGGTCCATGCCTCGATGCCCGCCTCGCTACGCCAACTCCTCCTGGCGGAGTTCACCGAGCAACAGGAGCCTCCGGCGCGGCCGCTCACGTCGGAGGATCTGTACGAGGTCCCGGGGCTGCTGGACACCGCCGATCTTCTGTCGCTGACCACGCTCGATCTGCCGGAGTTGAAAGATCCGCCCTTTTATCCGGGGACCCAGCCACGCCTGGCGGCGCCCCGCAATATCTTCGATGTGATCCGCGAGGGCGACATCCTGCTGCATCACCCGTACGACAGCTTCGCGACCTCGGTCGAGCGATTCATCCAGACCGCCGCGGACGACCCCGACGTCCTGGCCATCAAGCTCACGCTCTATCGCACCGGCGGCGACTCGAGCATCGCGCGGGTGCTGGCCCACGCCGCCGAGCGGGGCAAGCAGGTCGCCGTCCTGATCGAGTTGCAGGCGCGATTCGACGAGGAGAACAACATCATCTGGGCTCAGCGCCTGGAGGATGTGGGCGTGCATGTGAGCTATGGAGTCGCCGGGCTCAAGACCCACGCCAAGGTGGCCCTGGTGGTGCGGCGGGAGGGGGACACCATGCGCCGGTACCTCCACATCGGCACCGGCAACTACAATCCCAAGACCGCCAGGATCTACGCCGACTTCGGCATCCTCACCGCGAGCCCCGATCTGGGGGCCGATCTGACCGATCTCTTCAACGTGCTGACCGGCTTCGCGTCTCCAGCGGGGTATCGGAAGCTGATCGTGGCGCCACGGGGAATGCGCGACCGGTTCCTGGGGATGATTCGCCGGGAGGTGGAGCACCATCAGGCGGGTCAGCCGGCGCGGATCATCGCCAAGATGAACTCACTGGTCGACCCTGACATCATCGTGGCGCTGTACCAGGCGTCGCAGGCCGGGGTACCAATCGACCTGATCGTGCGGGGGATCTGCTGCCTCCGGCCCGGGCTCCCCGGAATCAGCGAGACGATCCGGGTGATCAGCATCGTCGGGCGATTTCTGGAGCACAGCCGGGCGTTCTACTTCCTCAACGGGGGCGAGGAGGAGGTCTATATCGGCTCGGCAGACTGGATGCCGCGCAACCTCGAGCGCCGGATCGAAGCCGTGGCGCCGGTGGCGGACCCGGCTCACCGCCAGGCGCTCCGCGAGATACTCCTCCTGATGTGGCGGGACAACCGCCAGGCGTGGGAGCTGGAGAGCGACGGCAGCTACCGCCAGCGCCACCCCACGCCGGGCGAACCCGAGCTGGCCACCCACAAGTTATTAGGGGAAAAAGTAGTCCGCACGGTGGAGCCGCGGGTCTAGCCCTAGTAGCTCATCCCCGCCGATTCGGCGAACTTCTTCATCAGGTCCTGCTGCTCTGCCGTCAGCTCGTCGGGAACGCTGACCGACACGCCGACCAGCTGGTCCCCACGGCGGCCGCTCTTTTCCAGACCTTGTCCCTTGAGGCGGAACTTCCGGCCCGGCTGGGTGCCCGGCGGAATCCGGAGCATCACCTTCTTCCCGTCCAGCGTGCGCACCCGGAGCCGGGTGCCCAGGGTCGCCTGGGCGACATTGAGCGGAACCTCGCAGACGATGTCGAGTCCCTCGCGGCGAAAGAATCGGTCCGGCTGTACCTGAAACGCGATGATGAGATCGCCGGGCGCGCTTCCGGGTTGCCCGCTCTGGCCCTGGCCGCGCAGCCGGATGCGTGAGCCGGTTTCGGTGGCCGGTGGGACCGTGATCGCGACGCGCTTCTCGGTCCGAACATCGCCCGCCCCCCGGCAGGTGGGACAGGGTTGCGAGGGGATCCTTCCCCTCCCCCGGCACTGGGGACAGGGTCGGTTGACCGCGAAGCCGCCCTGTCCAAAGGAGATCGTCCCCCGCCCATTGCACTCCGGGCAGGTGGACCAGGTGGCGCCGGGCGCGCCGCCGCTGCCGGTGCAGGTCGGGCAGGTCTCGGTCACCGGGATCGTCACCGTAATCTTGCCGCCCAGCGCCGCCACCCGAAACGGCACTTCCACTACCGCCTCGAGCGATTCCCCCCGGGTCTCGGACTGGCGCCCGCCCCGACCGAAGATGGACGAGAAGATGTCGCCCAATCCGCCGAAGTCGCCGAAGTCGAACCCCTCGGCTCCCACGTCGCCAGGCGCCCCAGCCGGCCGGGGGCCCGCGCCGGAGCGCCGGGGGCCGCCGTCGAACGCGCCCAGCCGCCGCATCTGATCGTACTGCTTCCGCTTCTCGGTGTCGGAGAGCACGCTGTGCGCCTCCGAGATCTCCTTGAACCGGTCCGCCGCCGCCGCGTTGTCGGGATTGGCATCCGGGTGATGCTGTTTGGCCAGGCGGCGGTACGCTTTCTTGATTTCGCCCTGACTGGCCGAGTCAGAGACACCGAGGACCTGATAGAAGTCCTTGGCGGCCACCGTCAGGCCTGGCCTTGCGATGAATAGACCTGAACCCTGGCGGGACGCACCAGCGCTCCCTTGAAGCGATAGCCCGTCTGGAACGTCGCGCTGACCCTGTGATCGAGGCTGGGCTGCGGGGGCGGCAGCACCGATACCGCCTCGTGCACGCTGGGGTCGAACGGCTCGCCCACCGGGTCGATCCGCTCGACGCCGGCGGACTCCAGCTCCTTCCGCAGCTTGCGATCCACCAGTCCCACCGCCTGGCGAATCGAGTCCGGCGAGGCCGCTCCGCCTTCCGCGCTCAGGCGGTCCATGTCGTCCAGCACATCGAGCAGCCGGGTCACCAGGGAGGCCTGGGCTCGGTCCCCCTGCTCCACCCGCTCCCGCGAGATCCGCTTGCGATAGTTGTCGAACTCCGCCGCCAGTCGGAGCTGGCTGTCGCGCGCCTCCTCCAGTTGCGACTCCAGGCGGCGGATGGCCTCGGACTCCGGTTCCGCGGGCGGGCCTCCGCGTCCTTCGCTGAAGACCGGTGGGGCTTCCTGTTCCCGGGAGCCCGGCTCGGCGGACATGTCGGTGGAAGCCAGATCGGCGCCATCACCCGCAGGACCGGCCGCCGAGGCAGGCTCAGCCATCCCACCGGGGGTATGGATGGGATCCGGGCGAGCGTCGTAGTCGGTGCTAAATCTTCTTTTATCAGTCACTTGCACTCTCGCAGGAGAGGTTATGTCCAAAGATAACAGCAACCTCCGTTCCGAGCGGAGGTGGTCAGAACGGCAGATCTCAACAGTGAGGCGTGAGGCGAAGCGGTCAGTCGGCGATGAGTCGGCGGTTGACGAGGAAGAGAGCCGTCTGCGCGGCGCGTTCGCGGATCTCCTTCCGAGAGCCGAGGAAGACGACGCGCCTCGACTCGGTCTGACCGGGCGACGCAACCGCGAACCAGACGGTGCCGACCGGCTTCTCCTCGGTGCCGCCCGAAGGGCCGGCGATGCCTGTCACGGACACCGCCACATCCACCCCGATCCGAGCCCGAGCGCCTTCCGCCATCGCGCGGGCAACCGCCTCGCTGACCGCGCCCTGCCCGGCGATCAGCTCGGGCGGGACACCCAGCAGCTCCGTCTTGAGGTGGTTGGAGTAGCAGACCACGCCACCCGCAAACACGTCCGAGCTCCCCGGTACCTCGGTGATCCGGCCGCCGACCAGGCCGCCGGTGCACGACTCCGCCGTGCCGAGCGAGAGCCGAGCGCGGCGCGCCCGCTCGAGTAGAACGGCCGCGAGATCGCTGTCTCCCTCGCCGTAGGCGTGCTCGCCGGCGCGCTCGGCCATCAAATCGGCCGCGGCCCGGAGCCGCCGGTCAGCTTCGTCGGCAGGCAGTCCCCATGCGGTGACCCGCAGATCCACGCCTTCGATCCCGGGCAGGTAGGCGAGGCTCAGCGGCATGATCTCACGCTCGATCTCACCCATCCGCTCCGCCAGCGCGGACTCGGCGATCGCCGTAGTCCGAACCACCAGGGAGCGGACCACCGCACCCGACGCGCGGGCGGCGAGTCGCGGCGCGACCTCCAGCTCCAGCAGCTTCCGCATCTCGCTGGGCACCCCGGGGAGCATGATCGTGAGGCCGAGGGGGCCTTCCAGCCACAGGCCCGGAGCGGTTCCCCACTGGTTGCGCAACACCGTCGCCCCCCGGGGCACCTCCGCCTGGCTTCGATTGCTCACGGCGGGCGAGCGTTGTACCCGGGCGAACCGGGCGACGATGTCGGACCAGACGGTCGGGTCGAACTCGAGTGGTGCGCCGTAGAGCTCGGCGACTACCGTCTTGCTGATGTCGTCGCGGGTGGGGCCGAGCCCGCCGGTGGTGAGCACCGCCCCTGTGCGGCGGAGGGATTCGGCGACCGCCGCGGCGATGCTCTCGGCCCGGTCGGGCACCGCGGTCCGCCGAACCACGTCCACCCCGAGCGACGAGAGGGCGCGGGCGATCTCGGCCCCGTTGGTGTCCACCGTAAAGCCGAGCAGCAGCTCGTTGCCGATGGTGACGAGTTCGATGTGCATCGAAGAGGGGACTCCCCGCTCACAGCCGTTCGCTGAACAGCCTCCGATTGCGGTACAGGTACAGCACGAACGAGTACACCGTCAACAGCGTGGCCACCGCAAGGGTCACCGCCACGAACCCACCGTGGAACTGATTCCAGTAGTCGGCCCAGGCGCTGTGTTCCCACCCCATCGGCTTCCGGGCGTCGCGGAAGGCGAACCAGAGGATCACCGCGCCGATGAAGACGTTCTGGATCGCGGTCTTCAGCTTGCCCGCGCCGGCCGCGGGGATCACCACGCCGCGATGCTGGGCCCAGTGACGGAACCAGGTCATCGCCAGCTCGCGGCCGATGAGGAGCAGGCAGACCCAGAGCGGAATGCTGCCCCAGATGGGGATGTCATAGAGGTCGTGCCGCCAGCGGGAGATGAAGTAGATCGGGATCAGCGAGGCGAAGAGCAGCAGCTTGTCGGCGACGGGATCCAGCATCTTGCCGAGATCGGTGACCTCGTTGCGGCTGCGGGCGAGGTGGCCGTCGTAGACGTCGCTGATCGCGGCGGCGAGGAAGATGACGAACGCGATGAGCTTGGGCCAGTAGCCTTCGATGAACGGCAGGAGGGCGATGACCGGCGTGAAGCAGATCCGGACGATGGTGATGACGTTCGCGAGAGTCCACATGCGAGCGTCTACCCCAGCGTCTTGACGACGCTCTTGCTGATCGCCTTCAACGTGTCGAACACGCCTTCGCCGGTGACCGCGACCGCCTCGAAGTAGGGGGCCCGCTCGGTCCAGTGCCCGTCCTGCTGCCAGACGAGGAACTCGAACTCGTGATAGGGGTCCGGCACCTGCCGCTGCTTGGACGGCTCGTCCACCGCCCAGCCGGGGTTGACCGCGGTCTGCAGCTCGGCGATCGGCGCGGCGTTGGGAAGATCCCGCTTGTTGTACTGGACGGCGAACGGAATCTTGGTCAGGTCGTAGCCGTGCTGGGCCATGTTCTCGTAGAGGTTCTGCATGGCCTCGATGTTGGCGTCCATCCGCTCGATCTGGCTGTCCGCAACGAAGACGACGCCGTCCACGCCCTTGAGGATCAGCTTCCGGGACGCGTTGTAGTACACCTGCCCCGGCACGGTGTACAGATGAAACTTGACCTTGAAGCCCCGGATGGTGCCCAGATCCACCGGCAGGAAGTCGAAGAACAGGGTGCGCTCGGTCTCGGTGGCAAGAGAGATCATCTTGCCCCGCGAGCCCGGCGCCACCTTGTTGTACACGAATTCCAGGTTGGTGGTCTTGCCACCCAAGCCCGGGCCGTAGTACACCAGCTTGCAGTTGATCTCGCGCGAGGCGTAGTTGATCATCGACATGCGGCGCGGTTCTCCTCAGGATCCGAAGAGTTCGTCGATCTCGTCTTCCGCCTCGCCGAGGAAGGCCGACTCCACGCCCGGCGCGCTGCGGGGGTCGCGGTCGAACATCTCGGTGAACACCTGGTTCAGCTGGCCGACCACCGGCTTCACCCGCAGCTTGACCAGTCCCAGGGTGGTGCGGTTGTCGAAGAGCACCACGAGGATCACCCGGCGGGCCACGTCGGCGAGATACATGGACTCGCGCTCGCCCTGATGGAACAGGGCCCCGAATTCGGCCTCACCCAACATCCGGGCGAGTTGATCATTGGCGCTGAAGTCCGCCGCGGTGAGCGACGCAAACGCGGTCGGGTCGAAGGCCGGCGCCTCGCCCACCGTGGCGACGAGCTGGCCGGTGCGGTCTACGATGAGCGCGGTTCGCGCGTTGGTCTCGCCCAGGAATCCGCGCAGGATGCCGTGGATGCGGCGGGAGTCGTCCTCCCGGAACGACCAGCTGGAGGCACCGCTCAGCGCGGGGCTCTCATGCCAGGGTGGATTCCAGGCGCTTCAGCAGGCTTTCGGCCCGGCGGCGCAACATCGGCTGGCGTTCCCAGGCCAGATACTCGCGCAACGCCCGCGCCGTCTCCATGCCCTCCTGCCCGGCCAGATAGCCGAGGGCAGCGAGACGGCGCATCGGCCGGGGGCTGAAGAGATCGCGGCGGTGAACGGTGAGCCGGCGCTGGGCCAGCACCCAACCAGCCGCCGCGCCCACCACCGCGCCGCCGGTGAAGAGCAGGCCCCGGCTGCGCATCAACTCACCTCCTGCCGCGCCACCAGGGCGTGGGCCAGAGTGACGCTGTCCACGTACTCCAGGTCGCCGCCCATGGGAAGGCCCCGGGCGAGACGAGTGACCCGGACCTCGTACCCGGCGAGCAACTGCTGGATATAGGTGGCCGTCACCTCGCCTTCCATGGATGGGTTGGTGGCGAGGATGACCTCGCGCACCGAGCCCTCCCCGACTCTACGCACCAGCCGGTCGAGCCGCAGCGCCTCCGGGCCCACGCCGTCCAGTGGCGACAGGTGCCCACCGAGCACATGGTACCGGCCCTTGAAGTCGGTCGCGCGATCGACCAGCGACACCGCCGAGGCCTCTTCCACCACGCAGAGCACCGCCGGGTCGCGCCGGGGATCCCGGCAGATCCCGCAGGGTTGGTCCTCGGTCAGATTGCCGCACTCTTGGCAGGGACGGACCCGCTCGCCGACGGCGACCAGGGCCGAGGCCAGCCGGCCGACCAGTTCTGGAGGTTGCTGAAGCAGGTGAAAGGTGAGACGCTGTGCCGTCTTGCGGCCGATTCCCGGCAGCCGGGCCAGCTCGGTGATCAGCTCGTCGATCGCGCTCACCGGTCAGAACGGGGAGGCGAAGGGAAGCGACGGCACCTTCCGCATCTCGGCCTGCAGCAGCTCAGCCGCTCGGCGTTGCGCCTCGGCCACGGCGGCCAAGACGAGGTCTCCCAGAAACTCCGCGTCGTGCTTCTGGAAGACGGCCGGATCGATCACGACCGAATGCACCGTGCCCCGGCCGTCGGCGGTCACCTTGACCAGCCCGCCGCCGGAAGATGTATCGATGGTCCGGCCGGCCAGCTCGGACTGCAGTTGCTGCAGCCTGCCCTGCATCTGCTGGCCGAGCTGAAAAAGCTGTTGAAGATCCGCCATGCCTTCCGGTAGTCCTGCCATTGGCGCCAATGGTATCGGGGGGTAGTGAGGATTGCAACGGACCGTCAGTCCACGATCTCCAAATCTAACGCATCAGCCGCCGTGTCGAGGGCGGGGTCCTTGGCGCGAAACGACCGGAGCCGGTCGGCCCGGACCGACGACTCGGTCATCGGCCTAGGCTTCGAGGGTGCCGCTCCAGCCTCGGCTACGCTGACCCGGATCCGAAGCGTCTGGCCGGTATGGCGCTGGACCACTTCCTCGACCGCTCCCGCTTGAGCCTGAAGCCGCTCGGCAAAGAGCGGATTGGACTCCTCGAGCAACAGCGACAGCGACGAGCCCTCCACCGGTCCGGGCGTCACGCCGGCCAGCGCCTCGCCCAGGAAGCGGCTCCGGGCGCGGACTTCGCTGAGAATGCCGGGCCAGGCATCGGAGAGGGCCGAGGGACGGACCGGGGGATCGGCGGGCACCGGCGGCGGGGCCGCGGCCGGTGGGGGTATGGGCGGGATCTCGACCTTCCGCATCTCGCCCCCCGCAGGAGGCCGCACCATGGGCTCTCCCGAGGCGCCTCGGGCGCCGGGCCCTGGTCCACCCCCCCGTCCGACGGTCCGCCGTTCCGCCGCCCCGCCCTCGAGGACCTGCTTCAAATCCACCATCCGGTCCATCATGGTCCAGCGCAGCAACAGGGTCTCGACCACGAGGCGCGGATTGGCGCTCCGGCGAATGGGAGCCTCGGTCTCGGTCAGCAGGCGCAGCATCCGCACCACGTCGCCCGGGTCGAGGCGATCACGGTACGAGTCAAGGCCCTGACGTACCGCCTCGGTGAGGCCCTCGGGCTCGTTGCCGAGCTGCAGCATGAGCAGGGAGCGCAGCAGCTCGCCAGCGCCGCCCATGAACTCGGTCAGGTCGGCGCCCGCGTCCACCAGCCGGTCCACCAGGCCGAACACTCCCTCGGGACGGCGGTCTGCCACCAGCGCCAGCACGTCGGCGTAGAGCTCGTCGGCGACCAGCCCGAGCACCTCGCGCACCCTGGCGGCGCTCACGGCGCCCTCGCCGAAGCTGAGACATTGGTCCAGCACCGAGAGGGCGTCCCGCATCCCACCATCCGCATGGCGCGCGATGAGGGTCAGCGCGTCGTCGTCGGCCGCGATCCCCTCGGCGTCGAGCACCTGGCGGAGGCGCGCGCGGATGCTGGCCGGTCCGATGCGGCGAAAGTCGAAGCGCTGCAGCCGGGAGAGCACCGGTGCCGCGGTCGCCGCGATCTTCTGGGGCTCAGTGGTGGCGAAGACGAACACCACGCCCGGGGGCGGCTCCTCGAGGATCTTGAGCAGCGCGTTCCACGCCTCCCGGGTCAACATGTGGGCCTCGTCCACGATGTAGACCTTGTGGTGGCCGGCCTGGGACGCCGCGTACATGGCGCGCTCGCGCAGCTCGCGCGCGTCGTCGACGCCGCGGTTGCTGGCGGCGTCGATCTCGATGACGTCGAGGCTGGCGCCGCCATTCCAGATGCGGAGACAACTCTCGCACTCTCCGCAGGGGTCGCCGGAGGGATCGCGGGTGGGACAGTTGAGCGCCATCGCGAGGATCCGCGCGGCCGTGGTCTTCCCCACCCCGCGGGGGCCGGTCAGCAGATAGCCGTGCCCTACGCGGCCGCGGGCGACGGCCCCACGCAGCACGGCGGCCACGTGATCCTGCACCAGCAGGTCAGCGAAGCGTTTCGGGCGGTAGCGGCGGGCGAGAGCGATCATAGGGAAGCGTAGCGGCGAGGCCGGGGGCTGGCGGAGCGGAAGAAGAGCAGAGGGGCAAAAGAAAGTGCCCCAGGCACCCCGAAGCGACACCGGACATCGCTTAGCGCTGCTACCGGCGAGGTCCTGACGCGGTTCACGCGCCGGCGCCCTTCGGACCTGGGGCACCCGCAATATAGCCCGCCCAGAAAGGCGGGGGAAGTCTCACCCCAGCTTCGCTCTCTGACGCTGCTGCATTTTGCGCAGCTCCCAGGTCTCGGCGACCACGCCGCCCAGGAGAAAGACGATCGCCGTGTAATTGATCCAGAGGATGAGGAGAACCGCTGCGCCGATGTTGGCGTCGCCGCTGGGGCCCTCAAACGAGGCGAAATTGGCGAGGTAAAGGCCGTAGAGCCGCTTCGCGACCTCGAAGAGCGCCGCGGTAAACGTCGCCGCCAGCAGCACCGTCCTCCAGGGCAGGCGGCGGAGCGAGGCGTAGGCGTAGGTCAGGTAGAAAAGGGAGATCGAAAAGGAAAAGGCGAGCAGCTCGCCGAGCAGCCGGCCGAGCGAGGAGACGAAGAAGGCCAGCTCGGGGATCCGCGCCACTCCGCGGCTCTGGAGCAACGCGAGTCCGGTGGTCAGCAGCGTGTTGGCCAGGAACAGCACCACGGTCGCGAGGACCATCCCGATGTCCCGGAGCTTCGCGTACAGCAGGCTGAGCAGAAAATGGCGCCGTGGCGCCGGGCGCGCCGAGATGTCGTAGATCTCGTTGAGTGCCGTGCGGATCCCCGCGAAGAGCCGGGTGCTGAACCAGACGAACGCCGGGATGGCGTAGAGTGAGATCTGACCCCGATTCTCCGAGATCCGGATCAGCAGCTGCTCGATCGTGCCGAACGGGTCCCGGCCGGGCGTGGAGACGTGTGGCGGGAAGAACCGGTGGAACAAGGCGGCGGCATCCACCGCCGAGCCGCTCACGAGCGCCTGGGCAAGGTGGGTCAGACCGATGAGCAGGAGCAGCACGAACGGGAAGGCCGCCAACAGCGCGTCGAAGGTCAGCGCGCTGGCGAGAAACGGCAGATTGTATTCGTCGGCGGCCTGCAGAGTCCGGCGGATGAAACCGGCGGGCGACCGGTGCCACCCGCCGGGTCGGACGCCGCTCAGGCGGGCGGCTCCTCGAGGTCTCCCGCACCCCGCCGTCTGGCTCGGGCCTCGGCGAGGCGGCGTTCCAGCTCCTCACGCGCCGATGGGCCGGATGGTCTGCCCCGGCCGGAAGGAACTTCCCGGGGCTCGAACAGCTCTTCGTCGTTCAGGTCGTCCTCGTCCAGGTCG
Organism: Gemmatimonadales bacterium; assembly: GCA_013813675.1. Taxonomy (GTDB): domain Bacteria; phylum Gemmatimonadota; class Gemmatimonadetes; order Gemmatimonadales; family GWC2-71-9; genus CAVVWJ01. The sequence continues at coordinate 8,496 of JACCRH010000166.1, read as the reverse complement.
CGCAGTGATTCCTTGGAGCCGCCGAACTGCTGGGCGATCTCGTCGAATTTCTCCTCGGTCATAGCCCGAAGCTTCCACAGCCTCCGCTGCACCACGCGCCGGGTCTCCTCGCCGCTCAGCGGCGCGTACATCAGCGCCAGGCCCGCGCCCAGCACCGCGCCCCAGAAGAGCCACTTGGCCGAGGAGTCCCCCCGCTCGACATAGACCACTTCCCTGCCCTTGTGACGCATGCCTCCCCCTTATTCCCCGGCGTCGGGGTCGTCGGCCGCCGCCACCAGCACCGGCTTGAGCGCCGCGTGGTGCTGCATGGGGGCCTGCACGAAACGGTTGATGTGATCCGCGGTGCCGTTCACGTTGAGCTGCTCGAAGAGGAACGTAAAGGTCCGCTCCAGATCGCCGGCGATCGCGGCGCGCACCTCCTCCGGTAATGACCACAGCTCCCGCTTGAACGGACCGATCGCCTTCTTACGAGCCTTGTAGTAGAACTGCTCGTTGGTGTCGCCGCTCTTCCGCTCGCCGGCGGCATTCTCGTCCAGCCAGCTCCGAATCCGCTCCCGCAGATCGGCTGGAAGCTTCGGGTGGTCGAAGACGATGTTCTGGAAGTTGGTGGCGAGGTGGATCTCGGCGGTCTCGATCCTGGGAAAATTGCCGAAGGCATTGGACGGGAGCGTGCTGGCCCCGTGTTGCACCGCGCCGGCCAGCCCGTACTGCTCGCGGGCCGCCCGTGACAGCGCGGCCAGCGCCTGAAGATCGAGCTTCACATCGGCCATCGAGCCGTCCGGCAGCACCACCCCGCCGTGCGACGTCCCGGTCTGGACCGAGATCTTGCTGATGCCTTCGTGCCGCCCCAGGCCGGCGAGGCTCTTGTTGTAGCCCTGCATGAAAGCATGCAGCTCCTCGACCGTGCTGTTCTTCATGCCGACTTCGCCGATCTCGGCACCCACCGACACGGTGACCCCATCCGGCTCCTGGGAGCGGATGAAGGCGGTGATCTCGGCCGCACGCTCGTAATTGGCGCGCTGCTGCTCCTCCAGCGTCGGCTGGTCGAGGTCCACCAGCGTGGAGGTGTCCGCATCCACGTTGTAGAACCCCGCGCTGATCTCCTCGGCGATCAGCTTCTTCACTTCGCCGACCTCGCCCTCGGGATCGGATTGGTATTTCTTGTGATTGACCTGGCAGTGATCGCCCTGGATGAAAAGCGGCAGGGTGTAGCCCTCGCGCAGGGCGGCCCCGATCATCACCGATACGTACTCCGCGGGCCGCTGCTCGGTGTAGGCGACCTCGGAGCGGGCGATCTCGAGGATGATCGCGCCGGCCTTCCCGGCCTTGGCGGCCCGAAAGATGGCCCTCGCGGTGTCGTAGGCCATCACCCGCACGTTCATCGCTGGGACGGTGAAGCCGCCGACGTCGCCGCGGCCGCGGGCCATGTAGAGATCGTTGATCGATGCCGGCCGCGCGCCGGTGGCCTGCCCCAGCTCCCACAGCAGCCAGCGGGCGGCCTCGCGCTCGTCTCCGCTCCCGAACACTGCCTGCCGGACCACTTCGTCGGTCGCGGGGGAGCGCAGCTTGGCCGGATCACGCACCGTCACGCCGTTGGGAGCCAGCGTCACCGTCCCAGCGTAGAGATCAATCACTCGCTGCGTTACGTCAGCCATCAATGGCATTCCTGGTAAAGGCGCCCGGAGACCGTCACGAACCGACAAAGGTAGGGCGGGCGCCGGGGACCGTCAAACGACCGGAGGGTCATCCCGAACTCATGTCATCCCGATGACACGAGGACCGCTCGGGATGACGCGGGGCCCGTTCACACCTCGTCCACCGAGCCCCCAGCCCTGGGCTTCGACTCGTATCCCGGCCGCCCCATCGCGGCGTACGTCAGACGCTTGCCCAGCTCCACGCCAGGCTGGTCGAAGGGGTCGATGCCGTACCAGGCACCGGCGTACCCGGTGGCGAGCTGGTAGAACATCATGGCCTCGCCGATGGTCTCGGCGCTGAGCTCGGGCAGGTGGAGAGTGCAGCTCATCCGGCCCATTTCCGCCAGGGCCGCGGACGTTGCCTCGTACTCGGCGTCGAGCAGCTGGCCCAGGCTGTGGCCGGGAAGGTAGGCCAGGTCCGGCGGAAGCTCGGGGCCGCTTCCCGGCGACCCTCGCGCGGGTATGGGGATGTCCTCACCGAACCGCTCCAGGCGGACGAAAGTGATCACCTTGTCGAACGGCCCCTCCATGAAGAGCTGGACCTGGCTGTGCTGGTCGGTCGCGCCGACGGCCGCAACCGGCGTGGGACCGACATGCACCGTGCGGCCTTCACGATCCACCCGTTTGCCCAGGCTCTCGGCCCAGAGCTGGCGGTACCACTCGGCGAACTCGCGGAGCCGGTCGGTGTAGGGCATGAGCACGTGGATTCGTGCCCCGAGATCGGTGTCCGCCGCCCAGTGCAGCGCCGCGTAGAGCGCCGCCGGATTCCGAAGGAGCTCGTCGGCCGCGGCGCGCTCGATCGCGCGGCGTGCGCCCGCCAGCAGCGCCCCGATGTCGATCCCCACCAGCGCGGCCGGCAGCAGACCCACGGGCGAGAGCACGCTGAACCGGCCGCCCAGTTCGGGGGGCACGTCGAGCGTGACGACCCCCTCCCGGGTGGCCAGCTCGCGCAGGGCGCCGCGGACGGGATCGGTCGTGAACACCAGATGCCGGAACGCCGCGTCACCCAGCGCCTCTTCCAGCCACGCGCGGACCACCAGATACTGCGCCATGGTCTCGGCGGTGCCGCCCGACTTGCTGATGACATTGACCAGAACCCTTCGCGGGTCGATGCGCGCCAGCGCGGCCGACACGGTCGAAGGGTCCACGTTCTCCAGCACAGTGAGCCGGGGATAGAACTCGCGTCCCTCGTCGTCCCACTCGTTCCAGGCCGGCCGGCGGAGGGCATTGAGCAGCGCCTTGGTGCCGAGGGCCGAGCCGCCGATACCGAGCACCAGGACGTGGTCGTGGGCCTGTCCCAGGCCCTCGGCGAAGGTGCTGATCTGCTGGACGGTGGGACCCTGATCGACCAGGTCGTAGAACGCATATTCGCCCGCGGCCCGCCGGTGACGAACCTCCTGCTGCACGGCGCCGAAGCGTCCGGCGAGCTGGGCCAGCCGCGCACGGGGAAGCCCGTGTCGTCCGTCCAATCCGTCCTGCAGCATCCGCCCGTAGCCCAGCTTCATCAGGGAATCTCCAGGGTGAGTCCGTCGTAGGCGGGCTTGACGCCGGCGGGAAGTTGCGCCGCCAGCTCGGCGTGTCCCGTCTCGTGGGTGAGGTGCGTCAGGTAGGTGCGCCGCGCCCCCAAGGCGCGAGCGGCCTCCACCGCCTCTCCGATGCTGAGGTGGGTCGGGTGCGGCCGCCACCAGAGCGCGTTGATCACCAGCACCTCCAGGTCCCGGAGCTGGTCGCGCTCGGCGTCGGGAATGGCCTTCACGTCGGTGAGGTAGGCGACCTTGCCGAAGCGATAGCCGAACACCCGCAGATGGCCATGCCGGAAAGCCAGGGGCAGCACATCCAGGCCCGCCATGCTCACCGCGCACCCCGGCTCGACCTCGTGAATCTCGAGGGTCGGCTTGGAGGTCCCCTCGTACGGTCGGACCGCGTCGTCGAAGATGTAGTCGAAGGAGCGGCGGAGGCGGTCGAGCGTCTCTCGGGGGCCGTACACCGGAAGCGGACGGCGCCGGCGGACCGAGAACATGCGGAGGTCGTCGATCCCGTTGATATGATCCGCGTGCTCGTGGGTGTAGGCCACCGCGTCGACGCTGGTAAAGCCGCCGGCAAGGAGCTGCAATCTCAGTTCCGGGGGCGTGTCGATCAGGACCGTCGAGCCCGCGTCCTGCACCACCGCGCCAGCCCGGGTGCGCTTGTCTCTCGGGTCGGAGGAGCGACAGACGGCGCAGTCGCAGCCGATCTGGGGCACGCCGAACGACGTGCCCGTCCCGAGGAAAGTGAGCCGCATGTCCTAAACTGCTTCGATCTTCAGAAGGTTGGTAGTGCCGGGCATGTCGAACGGCACGCCCGCGGTGACCACCAGCCGCTCGCCTGGACGGGCGAGTCCCCGCTCGAGAATGTGGCGCCGGGCCACGGCCAGCATCGCGTCGTAGTCGGTGGAGTGCTCGATCAGCGCCGAGGTGACGCCCCAGACCAGCGAGAGCTGGCGAAAGGTGTCGGGCTCCGGGGTGCAGGCGAACACCGGCACCGCGGGGCGGCAGCTCGAGACTTTGCGCGCGGTGAAGCCGCTGCTGGTGAAGCAGAGAATCACCGGCGCGCTCAACATCTCCGCCGCGGCGCAGACCGCCACCGCGATGGCGTCCTCGGTGCGCACCGGGCCGCTCTGCCCCGCCCGGTGATTGGGCAGCAACTCCCCTTCGCTCGCCCGGCGGCCGAGCGCCGCGTCGATGGTGACGCCGCGGCCCGGCCGCTGCATCTCCATCGCGCGCGCGATGCGGTCCATGGCCCGCACCGCCTCGAACGGGTATCGCCCCACGGCCGTCTCCGCCGACAGCATCACGGCGTCGGTGCCGTCGAGAATGGCGTTGGCGACGTCGGAGGCTTCGGCGCGGGTCGGGCGCGGGGCGTGGATCATGGACTCGAGCATCTGGGTGGCGGTGATCACCGGCTTCCCGTGAAGGCCGGCCTCCCGGATGATCTGCTTCTGCATCAGCGGCACTTCCTCGAACGGCAACTCGACCCCGAGGTCACCACGGGCCACCATGATAGCGTCGGAGGCGTCGAGGATCCCGCACAGATTCCGGAGCGCGGTATCCTTCTCGATCTTGGCGATCAGCTTGGTGCCCCGCGGCACCAACCCGCGCAACTGCTCCATGTCCTCCGGGCGGCGCACGAACGAAAGCGCGACGTAGTCGGCCCCCAAGGCCACCGCCTGATCCACGTCCTCCAGGTCCTTCTCGGTCAGCGCCGGCGCGCTCACCTCGAGCCCGGGGAGGTTCATTCCCTTGTGGGACTTGAGCTCGCCGCCGTAGTGCACCACCGCCTGGACCCGCCGGTCCCGTACGCCCGTCACCTCGAGCGACAGCAGCCCGTCGTTCAGCAGGATCCGGGCACCCACCCGCACGTCCGCCGCCAGGGCGTCGTAGGTGGTGGGGATCTCCCCGGCTTGGGCCTCGCTCTCGGGCGCGAAAACCACGCGCTGCCCGGTCTCCAGGCTCAGCGGCTCGGCGAGGGTGCCCACTCGGATTCGGGGCCCCTGAAGATCGACCAAGGTGGCCACCGACTCGGCCCGGGCCTTGGTGATGCTCTGGATCTCGCCGATCCACCGGGCCCGGATCTCGGAGGTGGCATGGGAGGCGTTGATGCGGACCACGTTCACCCCGGCGTCGAGAAGCGCCACCATCTGCGCGGGCTCGGCCCACGCCGGCCCCAGCGTCGCCACGATCTTGGTGCGTCTCACGGAGGTAGGCATCCCGGGATTCTAACGTCGGCTCACCAGCGATGCATCACGACCGATGCATCACGACTCGTCCACCCACCACCGTGAGCACCGCTCGTCCCCGGCGGAAGGCGTCGCCATCTCCACCTTCCGCCGCCGAGTCCACCGCCCACGCGACCAGGTCGGCTTCCGCGCCGCGGGCCAGGGTGCCCAGCCGGCGCGAGGTCCCGGAGGCGTGCGCGGCCGCGACGGTATATCCCCGAACCACGTCCTCGAAGCCGATCCTCTCCTCCGGCCTCCAGCCCGCGCGCGGTGCGCCGTCGAAACCCTTCCGCTCCAGGGCGGCGTACACCCCTTCCCGCGGATCAATCGACGCCACCGGCACGTCACTTCCGAACACGACCGCGGTGCCGCGCCGGAGCAGCGAGCGAAAGGCGTAGGCCCCGCGGCCGCGACCACCCCAGTGCCGCTCCACCAACGGGATGTCGGTGAGGAGATGGGCGGGCTGCATCGAGGCTACCACGCCAGATCGCGCCACCCGCGCCAGGTCGGCGGGGTGAATGCACTGGAGGTGCTCGATCCGATGGGGCAGCGCCACACGCGGCAGCGTCTCGAGGAGATCGAGCGCCCGGCGTACCGCCGCGTCGCCGATGGCGTGGACCGTGACGGCGATGCCGTTCACGGCAGCGGTGCGCATCGCTTCGCGGGCCTCCCCCTCGCCGGCCACTGGCAGGCCGCGGTCACGGCTGCCCTCGTACGGCTCCAGCATCCACGCGGTCCGGCTGCCCAGACTGCCGTCGAGGAAGAGCTTCACCCCACCCATGCCCAGCCAGGCGCTCCCGGCTCCGCTGCGAGCCCCACGACGGACCAGGTCGGGGAGCGCCGCGACCGGTGGGTGAAAGAGGACCCGGAGCCGCAGCTCACCGGATTGTTCCAACCGCCGAAAGGCCCGCCAGGCGCGCTCGTCCTCCACGTCGTGAATGCCGGTCACGCCGAGGCGGTGGGCCTCCGTCTGAGCCTCGCGGATCGCGTCGTCGAGGATCTCGTCGGATGGCGCCGGCACCGCCTTCGCCACCAGCTCCACCGCGCGCTCCAGCAACACCCCGGTGGGTTCCCCGGAGCCGTCCCGGACGATCCGGCCACCCGGGGGATCCGGCGTGTCCCGGGTCACCCGGGCGACGGCGAGCGCGGCGCTGTTGACCCAGGCGGCGTGCACGTCGAGGGAATCGAGGTACACCGGAATGGCGTGGACGTCGTCCAGCACGTGCCGGTCCGGCGTTTCGGCCCAGCGGTTTGCATCCCAGCCGTGACCCACCATCCAGCCTTGGGATGGCGCGCCCGCCGCCACCCGCGCCACGGCCTCGGCCCTGGTTCGGGCACCAGCGAGCCGGACCCGCCGCCGGGCTACCGCCCACATGGCGAAGTGGGTGTGGCCGTCCACGAACCCCGGGGTCACCAGGGAATCGGGATGGTCGAACCGCGGCAGAGCCTTCGGGGCCTGGCGATCGATCGCCGCGACGGAACCCACCCCTTGAATGCGCCCGCCACTCCACCAGATCGCGTCTCCGGATAAGCCCGGGCTCAAGCTGAGGACGCGACGGGCGCGGAGCACGCCGCTGTCGGGCAGCCATGCCGACTCGATCACTCCGCTGGGGCGCGGCAGGTGGCTCGAGGCGGGGTCAAGGGTGGTTTCCACATGTTGATAAGTCGCGTACGTGAATATCTGAAATGGCATTCAAGGCAGGAGAAATTCAACCGCTTTACCTCTCGCACAACATGAGATCTATATCGTAATCAGTTGTAGCATCAATGGTTAACGATGGTACTAAAGCTTGCATCTGAGCAACGCGACAGTGTCGCCACCGTGCTTTTATTTATTCAGAGTCATTGATTATGAACATCTTCGACATGGGCTAGCGACCGAACGCCAATTCTCCGCCGCCGCCCATCACCGCAGGGCCGACGAAGCGAATGGGAGAAGCCTTGATCGCCTCGGCGAAGGCGTCCTTGCCCTCCACTCTGAGCGAGCCGATCATGGGCTTGGTCCACTCGGGCGTGAGCACCAGGCGTGCGGTGAGCCGCCCCCTGCGCTGGCTGTCCGCGCGCCACTCGTTGGACACCGTCGCGCTGGTTCGCGTGCTGTCGCTCACCAGGCTCCCATCCCAGATTACCGTTGTCTTCCCCAATTTGAACTGGTAGCGGATGCCCAGCGGCGGGGCGTTATGGTCTTCCTCGTTGGGAATGTCGCGTACCGAGCCCCGTATTTCACGGAGATCCAACCCATTCACCTGCCCGGCTCGCTCCAGCCGGCCGGTGTTGGTGAAGAGGCGCAACACGACGTCCTTCCGGGCGCCGCCCTCGACGTCCGCCGCGGCCAGGGACCAGATCCCGATCATCGGCGCCTTCTTGGGGTCGCGCTCCGACACGCGGGACGAGCCCACGTCCACCGAGCCGATGTAGTACAGGCAGACGCTGGATGGACTCCAGCCGGCAAATTCGGGCTGGTTGGAGATTACCGTCCGCAGCACCGGATCCAGGTTGTTGATGGCGTCGGCGCGGAGCGGGCGGGCCTCGCGCGGCAGCTTGAGGTCGAGCCGCGCCGGGTCGATCAGGAGCTGCAGGCAGAAGCCGGTGCGGAGCTGCTCGATCCGCCAGACCCGATTCAACGAATCCTCTCTCTCCTTTTCCTGAGCCTGGAGACCACAGGGAACAACACCGGCGATGGCCGCGAGCGCGAGCGCGGCTAGGCGAGTGGCGGAAATGCTGCCCTCCGGACGTGGAGTGCCAAGCGGCTCAACCGCCGCGTGCCGCCTGGACCGCCGAGCCGAGCTCCGTGTAGTGCTTGGGGTCGAGCGGGTTGAACTGCAGGTTCCGGTAGGTGACGCGGCCATCGGGGCCCACTACGAATACGGTCCGCCGAGGACGCCCGCTGTCGCCGCTGCTGCCGTATTTGCGGGCGACTTGCTGATCGGGATCGCTGAGGAGCCGGAAGGGGAGGTCGAGACTGGCGGCGAAGCGGCGGTGCGTCTCCAGCGAATCGGCATTGATCCCCACCACCACCACGTCGGCGCCGAAGAGGGTGTCGTACTG
>JACCRH010000466.1 GCA_013813675.1 Gemmatimonadales bacterium | reverse complement strand
CTGGATGATGCCGTGCCCCTTCATGTCGAGCGCACCCCGCCCCCAGACGTGGCCGTCCTTGATGGTTCCGGCGAAGGGATCGATCGACCAGTCCTTCGGTGTCGCGGTGACCACGTCCATGTGGTGCCCCAGCGCGATGCCCTTGCCGCCGCCGGTGCCCGCGAGCTTGGCGTAGAAGTTGGCCCGGCCGGCGCCCAGCTCCGCCGTGTCCAGGATGGTTCCCTGAATACCCTCCTTCGCGAGGACGGCCGCGAGCCACCGGGCGGTGGCCAGCTCGTTGCCGGGCGGGTTGCTGGTGTTGATCCGGATGTATTCCGAGAGTCTCTGGGCTGTCTCCTGGCGCAGGCTGGCATAGTCGATGGCGGCCGGGCCTTGGGCGGACAGTGGCGAGGCCAGCAGGAGCGCGAGGACGAGAAGCCGGGTCATGAAGTCTCCCTGAGCATGCGGGCGGCGATCTCCTTGACCAGCTTGGCGGCAACCGCCGCGCTGAGGCCGGAGGGATCGTTGAGAGGATTGAGCTCCACCACGTCGGCTCCAGCCAGCGGCGACTCCAGCGACTGGATAATGCCGAGCGCCTGGCGGACGGTGAGGCCGCCGGGCTCGCGGTGCGACACCCCGGGCGCCAGGCCGGGCTCGAGGACGTCGAGATCGAGCGAGAGGTACACCGGGGTCTCAAACCTGAGCGACGTTCCGTCGCGCCAGCTCGGCATGTCGATCACCTCCACGCCGAATTTGTCCGCCTGCTCGCGCTGGTGGCCGGTCATCGTGCGGATCCCCACCTGAAGCAGCCGTTCGGCGAGGCCCTCCTCCATGATGCGCGCGAAGGGGCAGGCGTGCGAGAAGGGGTCGCCCTGGAACTCGTGGTAGAGATCGGGGTGGGCGTCGAGGTGCAGAATACTGAGCCGGGGATGGTGCCGCCGCATCCCGCGGAGAGCGGGATAGGTGATCGAGTGGTCTCCGCCGAGCAGCAGGGGGCGGCGACCCGAATCGAGAATCGTCCCCACCGCCTCCTCGATCCGGGCCCGGGCATCGGCGCCGGGCTCCCGGTCGGTAAACCAGAGGTCACCCTCATCGTCCAGCCGCCCGTCCTTGAGGTCGATTCCCGCCTCGGTCCACGCATTCCCCGCCTCGGTCCACAGCGCCTCCCGGATCAGCACCGGGGCGCCGGCGGGGCCGCGCTGGTACGACGAGCCGGCATCGTAGGGAATCCCGAGCAGCGCGACCTTGGTCGGTGTCACGCGTGACCCGTGCGGCTGTTCGACCACGGAGACACGGAGGCCACGGAGAACGACGGAGACAAACAACAAAAGGGTGTCGTTCTCGGTGTCCTTCGTGGCCTCCGTGCCTCTGTTCCAAACACGATCAGTGATCTCCGCCCAAGTGCATCCGCCGCTCCACGGCCGCGAACATCTCCGAGGCGTTCCGCTCCGGCGCGACCAGCGACACCAGGATCCCGGCCAGAAACGAAAGCGGCATCGTGATGAGCGCCGGGTTCTTGAGGGGAAACCAGGCCGACCCGCGGTGGAGGATGTCGACCTGAATGGTGGGCGACAGGTAGATCAGCAGCAGGGTCAGCAGAGTGCCGGCGGCCATGCTGGTGACCGCACCGGCCGTGGTATAGCCGCGCCAGAAGATGGCCAGGATGAGCGCCGGGAAATTGGCGCTCGCGGCGATGGCAAAGGCGAGGGAGACCATGAACGCCACGTTCTGCCCCTTGAAGGTGATCCCCAGGGCCACCGCCACTCCACCGAGCGCCAGGGTAGCGAGGCGGGCCACCAGGAGCTGCTCCCGCGCGTCGGCATGGCCGCCCCGCACCACGCTCACCCAGAGATCGTGCGACAGCGCCGCGGCGCCGGACAGCGTGAGCCCCGCCACCACCGCCAGGATGGTCGCGAACGCCACGGCGGCGATGAAGCCCAGAAACGGCGTGCCGCCCAGCAGCTCGGCGAGGAGCGGCGCGGCCATGTTGCCGCCGGGGTCGACCGAGCGGATGGTTTCCGGCCCCACCAGCACCATCGCGCCGAAGCCGAGCACGAAGGTCAGCAGGTAGAACAGCCCGATCAGTCCCGTCGCCACGAACACCGAGGCGCGGGCCGCCCGGGCGTCGGGCACGGTGTAGAACCGCATCAGGATGTGGGGCAGGCCGGCGGTGCCGAACATGAGCGCCATGCCGAGCGAGACAGCATCGAGCGGGTTGGAGACCAGCTTTCCGGGCACCAGCACGCCGTCGCCGTAGCGCCGGGCGGCCTCGGCGAAGAGCTCCGCCGGATTGAGGTGGAACCGGAGCAGCACCAGCAGGGCGAGGCACAGCGCCCCGCTCATCAGCAGCACCGCCTTCACGATCTGCACCCAGGTCGTCGCGATCATCCCGCCGAACAGCACATACCCGATCATCACTATGCCGACCAGCACGACCGCGTGCTCGTAGCTCACGCCGAACATCAGGCGGATCAGCCCGCCGGCCCCCACCATCTGCGCGATCAGATAGAGCGTGACCGTCGCCAGGGTACCCAGTGCCGCGGCCAGCCGGACCGGCGTCTGGCGAAGCCGAATCGCCACCACGTCGGAGAAGGTGTACCGGCCGAGGTTGCGGAGCGGCTCGGCGATGAGGAAGAGCACCACCGGCCAGCCCACCAGCCAGCCGGTCGAGTAGATCAGGCCGTCGAACCCGGTGGTGGAGACCAACCCGGCGATACCGAGGAACGACGCCGCGCTCATGTAGTCGCCGGCCAGCGCCAGCCCGTTCTGGCCCGCGCTCACCGTCCGGCCCGCGGCGTAGAACTGCTCGGTGGTGCTGGTGCGCCGCGCAGCCCACCAGGTGATGCCCAGCGTGATGGAGATGAAGCCGAAGAAGAACGCCATCGCGACGGCGTTGGGCTGGCCGATCGCGGTGCCGCCGGGCGCTTGGATCATTGGCGGCTTTCCTGATGGCTGCGGATGCCGGGGTCGTAGTGTCTCGCCGCCCACCGCACGTAGACCCAGGTGAGGATCCACGAGGCGACGATCACCAGCGCGCCCAGCAGGATGCCCAGGGTCAGTCCGGGGACCACCTGGATCGCGAGCAGATTCCGGCCGTAGGCCACCAGGAGGACGAAGCCGAAGTAGAGCAGCACCATCACCCCGGTCAGGGTGAGCGCGACTCGCCACCGCGCCGTATCGAGATCCCGAAGTGTTTTCACCACGGACGTCATCATACGCGCCTCCGCTTCCCCGTGAAATACACCATCGCCCCACCGCGGCGGCGGGTGCGCTCACACCATGTAGGTCCGCGGCGGATCCTTCATCCCGAGGATCGGACGGTCGATCCGGAACGGCGCGAGATCGCGGGGCGCCTGCCCGTCGATGGAGAGCTCGGAGAGAATCTGGCCGACCAGCGAGGCGAACTTGAAGCCGTGCCCGCCGCCGACCGCCACGGCGATCTCCGGCTGGTGGGGCAGCCGGTCGAGCACGAAGTCCCAGTCGGGCGTGAGGGTGTACAGGCAGGTCTTGGTGTAGATGATCGGGCCGAGCGCGCCGGGCAGATGGCGCTCGAGGAAGCGGATCACCCGGTCACGCGCCTCGAGGTCGGGATCGAAGGTGCGGGTGTCGCCGGTAGTCTCCTGGCCCCCGGCGTCCTGGCCCACCTTGGGCCCCGGCTCGCCGAAGGCGGGAAACCCGTAGAAGCAGGGGTCGTCCATCCAGATCCACACCGGGAAACGCTCCGGCTGAAAGGCGGGCAGATTGGGCGGCGCGAAGTAGGTGACCTGCTCCTTGGTGACCCGCAGGGGCAGCTCGAGCCCGACCGGTGCCAGCGCACGGTTGGACCAGGCCCCGGCGGTGATCACCAGCCGCCGGCAGCGGTAAGTCGCGTCCGCGGTGCGCACCTCGACTGCACCTGCCGCAGGGCGGATGGCTTCGACCGGTGTCCGCTCGAGAAGCGTGGCGCCGTGCTCCCGCGCCATTCGCACGTGTGCGGCGTTGCCCCGCGCCGCCATCGCGATGCCGCCCCGCTCCTGGAAGAGCCCGTGCATGTCGTCCGTCAGGCGCCACTGCGGCCACCGGCGCATGATCTCCCGGGCGTCCAACTTCTCGTACTGAACGCCCGCCGCGTCCATGCTGTCGCTGTAGCTGCTGAGCGGGATCGCGCTCTCCCTCGGCCCCACGTCGAGTCCGCCGGTCCTGAGCACCACTTGTTCTCCCGAGTCACGCTCCAGCTCCTCCCACGCCCGGAAGGCGAATTTGGCCAGCTCGACGTAGCCGGGGGTGTGATAGGAGAGCCGAATGATGCGGGAGTGATCCTGCGACTCGCCCCGTACGTGGCCCAGCTCGAATTGCTCCAGCCCCAGGACTTCCTTGCCCGCCCGGCGCGAGAGCCAGTACGCCGCCGCGCTGCCGAAGCCGCCGAGACCCAGGACGATGTACTCGAAGTCGAGTTTCATGACCCCAAGTCGCTCAACCCCGCAAAGGGCGCCCGGTTGGTGGTGCCGCTGCCGGTGAAGGTCCAAGCCCCCTCGCGATGAGGAATTCCCCGTTCCCAGTCGAGGTCGGCGCGAGGTAGTAGTCCCGGTGCAGCGTACGCTCCAGCGGGGAGCCCGAGGGGCCGGAGATCCACGCTCACCGCGGGTTCTCCCCGCCCTCCGGGCCGTAGAAGATCACCCAGACCGCGAGGTCGGCCGTGAAATCCTCGAACCGGTGCACCACGCCGGCCGGAACGAACAGCAGATCGCCCGGGGCGAAGCGGTGCCTCGTGTCCCCGTTCCGGAAGTATCCGCTTCCCTGTACCACGACGTAGACCTCGTCGCGCGTGTGGGGCTGCTGCGGGTCGCCCCCGCGGGGCGCGTAGAGCTCGACGCTCAGCGTGCCGTGCTTGAACAGCTCGACGTAGCGCTCCCCGGCGGCGCCGGGGAGCTGGGTGAGGCTCTCTTGGATTGTCAGGCGGTGCTGGGGCATTGTCGGGTCCACTGGGTGCTTGGTCGTGCTGGGCAGGGCTGAGGCGACCTGAGGTGGTGCTCCAAGACTGGCGGACGGCTCGCTTAGATCGATGTCGCCATCCATCATGTCACCCTGAGCGAAGCGAGGGGGCCCATGCTCGAGTTCCGGTCCCTTCGCTCCGCTCAGGGTGACGATGCAGCGGACCAGCCGAATGCCCGGTTACCGACCACTAGGAATCCCGCAGTATCTCCCGGGCCGCGTTGTACCCGCAGGCGCCCATCACCCCTCCGCCGGGATGCGTCGCCGCGCCGCAGAGATACAGATTCCGAACCGGGGTCCGGTAGTCGGCATAGCCGGGGACCGGCCGCATGAACGACAGACTGCTGAGCGACATCACCCCCTGCATGATGTTACCCCCGGTGAGCCCGAACCGCTGCTCCAGATCGGCCGGCGCCAGCACCTGCCGGGCAATGACCGACCGCTTGAAGTTGGGCGCGTACTGGTTCAGGAGGTCGAAGCAGCGGTCGGCGTATTGCTCCTTCTCCG
>JACCRH010000440.1 GCA_013813675.1 Gemmatimonadales bacterium | reverse complement strand
TAGCCGAAAGCGGCATCCACCCTGGCGCGGTCCTCGGGATGAATGTGCTCGCGAAACTGTTCATAGCTTTCGACTACCTCGCCTTCCCCCAGGCCGAGCAGCCGGGCCATACTGCGGTCGACCCGCTGGGTATTGGTAGGCAGGTGCCAGCGCCAGATTCCCATTCGCGCAGCCAAGAGGGCCACGCGAAGGCGTTCTTCGCTATCCCGCAGCCGATCCTGCGCCTCCTTCTCGGTGGTCAGATCACGAAAGACTTTGCCGAACCCGATCAGCTGGCCCGCGTCGTCGCTGAGCCGGGTGGTGATCCCAGTGGCCCAGAAGCGGCTGCCATTCTTTCGTACCAGCCAGCGGTCGTCCGTAGCTCGGCCTTCGTCAACCGCGGTACGCAACTCACGCTCGACCTCGCCGCGGGCGCGGTCCTGTGGGGTAAACAGGACCGAGCCGTGCAGCCCGAGGAACTCAGTTTCGGCGTACCCGGTGAGCCGCAGGACCCCCTCATTCCATGTCATGTGACGCCCGGAGGCATCCATCATGAAAATGGCAAAGTCCTGCACCTGCTCCACCAGAGTTCGGAATCGTCTGTCTCCGAACTCCTGGGGCCGGGCCGGGGGGGCAGCGGCTCTTTCGGTCGAGGCGGGCTCCCGGTCGTTACCGCTCGGTACCTGGCGATCGTCCACGGCGTGTCCTCGAAGATTGCGGGCCTAAGCCCTTGGTCGTAGCTAGGTTAACGGGGTCACGCTCAGCGTTCTGTGAGCGCGGTAACAGCAGTAGTGCGGCGCAGGTCGCAAGACTCTGGCCCCGTTACCGGGGTCCGGCCCCTGTCCCGATCCCTTGTTCGCTCCGCTGTCGGCACCTAATCTCCCTACAGTAGTCTGGCACAGGAGGCACCATGGGATGGAAGCAAATGGCGGCGGGACTGGGAACTCAGGGAACGGTCAAGGCACTGAAGGCTGCAGAGACCCAGGTGAGCAAGCGAAAATACAAGAGGCTAATTGCGACGGCCGTCGCGGAGCTCCTCGAGCTGCATCCGGATATTGGTCGTCGTAAGGCCAGGAGGCGTGCGCGGCGCCTGACCGGCGCCCGACCCTCGAAAAAGCTGATGCGGGCGGCGAACAACCTCGGCCTCAAGGAGGGGGTGGAGGGGATCGTGGCCGCGGCGGCAACTGCGGGAATCGCCAAGGTGGCCGGCATGGTGGGTGACACGGTCAAACACAAATTCAGCGGCGCTGGAGTCGAGGAAGCCGATCACAGGCCGCGTCACGCAGGGACCGCACACCCGACCTCCACCGCTTCCTCGGATGAGACGACCTCAGGCGTGCCGCAGTAAAGCGGCGTCGACGGCATGACCGCGACCTCCGCTGACCACCGCGCGGGCCGATTCCTTGAGGGTGGGGGTGAGATGGGCGCCCTCATCCGCGCCTTCGACTGGGGCTCGACCGCGCTTGGACCGGTGAGCGAGTGGCCCCAGAGCCTTCGCACGGCCGTCGGTGTGCTGCTCAGCACCCGCCACCCGATGTTCATCTGGTGGGGCCCCGATCTCGTTCAGTTCTATAACGACGCCTACCGCCGAAGTCTGGGACCCGACCGGCACCCGAACGCCCTGGGCCAGGGAGGACGGGCGTGTTGGGCTGAGATCTGGCCGCTCATCGGACCGGAGATCGAGGCGGTGATGGGGGGAGGGGAAGCAACCTGGCACGAGGACCGGCTGGTCCCGATCACGCGTGGTGATCGGGTGGAGGATGTCTACTGGAGCTACAGCTACAGCCCGATCCTCGACGACGATGGTGATGTCGGTGGGGTGCTGGTGACGGTGCAGGAAACCACCAAGCGGGTGCTCACCGAGCGCCGGGCCCGGATTCTTCAGGAACTTGCCGCCAACGAGCTGGAGGCGGAGTCGGAGCAGGAGGTCATCGCGATTGCCATCTCGACGCTGGAGGCGGAGAGTGGGGAGGTCGGCTTCGCTCTGCTGTACGTCCACGATCCCGCGATGGGCGTGTACCGACTGGCTGACTCCGCGGGACTTGCCGCTGGCCATCCGGCCGGCCCGCCCACGCTCGATCATTCGGGTGCCGGCGTCTGGCCGGTGCCACCTGCGACAAGCGATCAGCTCCCGGTGGTGGTAGAAGACCTCATCACCACTGTCGGGTCGATACGTCGCGAGGGTTGGCCCGAGGCCATTCGCGAGGCACTGATGGTGCCCATGGCCAGGAGCGGAGGAGACGCCGGACTGAATGGCTGGTTGATCGTAGGAGTCAATCCGCGTCTGCGGGTGGACGAGGAGTACCGCAGGTTTTTCAGCCAGATTGCCCGGGAGATCACCCATGCTTTGCACAATGTTCACGCGGTCGAGCAGGAGCGGCGGGGGCGGCAGGCCGCCGAGGTCGCCGCGGCGGAGCGCGACGCGGAACGACTTCAACTGGCACGGGTTTTCGAGCTGTCGCCCACCTTCCTGACCGTGCTGCGCGGACCGGATCATGTGGTCGAGCTCAGCAATGCGGCGTACCACCGGCTGATCGGTGTCCGGGAGATTCTGGGCAAGCCGGTGCGGTCCGCCCTGCCCGAAGTGGAGGGGCAGGGCTTCTTCGAGCTGCTCGACAGGGTATATCGCACGGGCGAGCCGTTCGTCGGCAACGAGTTGGCCATCCAGGTCGAGCGCGCGCCCGCCGAAGGGCTCGAGACCCGGTACGTGAACTTCGTGTACCAGCCGATGCGGGGAGCGGACGGGGCAGTGACCGGGATCCTGGCCTCAGGTACGGATGTGACGGACTTCGTGCAGTCACGAGAGGCAGCCGAGCGTCTGGCGGGTGAACGCGACATCGAGCGACGCCAGCTCCTGACCGTGCTGGAGCAGGCCCCGCTGGCGATCGTACTGGCCGACGCGCCATCCGGCCGGATCACCTTCGCGAACCCGCGGGTGTGGAAAATCTTCGGCCGAGCCGATGTCTCTACGCCGCCCGGGGTGCCCGGCGAGCATTGGCGCGGGGTGCATCCGGACGGGCTGGCCATCGAGCCCGAGGAATGGCCGCTCTCGCGGGCGATTCGGCTGGGAGAGACCGTCGCCAACGAGACCGTCCTGATCGAAACCCCCGGGGGCCAGCGCGCGGAGCTGGTGATCAACGCCGCGCCGGTGCGCGACGCTCAAGGCAACATCATCGCCGGCGTGGCCATGTTCTGGGACGTGACCGCCGAGCGGCGCACCGAACGGCAACTGCGTGATGCCGAACGGCTCCAGTCGGTCGGAACCCTGGCGGGCGGAGTCGCGCACGAGGTCAACAATCAGATGACCACGGTGCTGGGCTTCGGTGAGTTCATTCTGCGCGCCTTGGGGCCGGAACACCCCCAGGCCGCCGACTTGCGCGTGGTGCTGACGGCCGCTGACCGGACGGCTCGGATCACCAACCAGCTGCTGACCTTCTCGCGCAAACAGATGACCCAGCCGCGAGTCGTGGACCTGCGGGCGTTGACGCTCGGCCTCCGGCCGGTGCTGCAGCAGCTGCTCGGCACCGACAAGGACCTGGTGATCGAGGCCGGCCGCGACACCTGCTCCGTCGCCGCCGACCCCACTCAGGTCGAACAGGTGCTGATCAATCTGGTGGCGAATGCGCGGGACGCCACGGAAACCGGCGGCAGGGTCACTATCGGTTTCGAGGACGTCGAGCTCACTGACTCCGACATGCAGGGCCATGATTTCCCGATCACGCCCGGCAGCTACGTCCTTCTCACCGTGTCGGACACTGGTCACGGAATGGATGCCCCCACTCTGGCCCGCGTGTTCGAGCCGTTCTTCACGACCAAGAACGTCGGTGAAGGGACCGGTCTTGGACTCTCGATGGTGTACGGCATCGTCAAGCGCCATGGCGGCCACGTCTGGGCCGAAAGCGCCCCCGGGCGCGGCACGGTGCTGAAGCTCTATTGGCCATCGGCCCGGCAGGGGGCGGGATCCAGCGGGGAGATATCCGGTGGGGGGTGGGAGCTGCCCCGACCCCCAGGGTCCAGGAGGGCCAGCATTCTCGTGGTGGAAGACGAGCGTTCGGTGCGGGAGTTGGCGAGGCGGATCTTGAAGGAGGAGGGCTACCAGGTCCTGGCCGCCGAGGATGGCCAGGACGCGTTGCGAGTCTTGAGCGAGTCCGGCGAGAAGCCCAGCCTGGTGCTCACCGACGTACTGATGCCGCGGATGAACGGCCGCCAGTTGAGCGAGACGCTTCGAGAGCTCTATCCCGGAGTGCCGATCCTCTTCATGTCCGGGGACATCGGGGAGAACGTGGTGTGGCGCCAGCTCATGGCCGACGGGGCGCCGTTCGTGCGGAAGCCCTTTACACCGGCGCAGCTGCTGAAGGGGGTGTCGGGTGTCCTGAGGTAGCGCGCCTGCCTCACTTCTTGGGCTGCAGGCCGCCCAGCAGATCAGCCAACCACCGGGTGCAGCGGACGTCGAACTCCCTGGTCGTGATCTCCTCGGGACTGGTCAGAGTCCCGATGAACTCGCCCCGCCGGGATACGGCCCAGACGAACCCGGTCTTGCCCGAGGTTCTCTCGATCAGCTCGAAACTGAACGGCTGCCCGGCGTAGCTGACGGAGCGCCGACGATAGCGCATGGTATTATCTCCTGGCCCGCACTCCTCCAGTATCTGCGATCGGGGTGAGACTCGCAAGTTGGCCCCTAAAGAATTGAAGGCATCAATTTCGGCCGGCTGACGAACGCACCCCCGGAGCACGCGGCGTCGGACACCTCGGGAGGGGCCCTCCTATCGCAAGGATGTCAGTTTGCTCTCGGAATGGTGAAGCTGAACCGGCTGTCCTGACCCAGTGTACTGTCGACACTGACTTGACCGCTTTGCGCCTCAACGGCTCGGCATTCCAACGTCCAGCTCACGCTTGATACCTACTCCCATGTCGTCCCGGGGATGCAGGACCGGGCGACCGAACGGCTGGAGGCGATGCTCACTAGGCGGGCCGAATCAGCGGCCCAGAGAAGGTCGGCGTTACCTGGTGCCAGGCTCAGCGCGGCGCTGTCTTCAGAGTATGCACGGGGCTTATCGCCCAGCACGTAACGACCACACCCCCGAGACATAGAGAAGCCCCCCCGCGGTGCCAGCCGGGGGGGGGTCATGGCGATATGGGGGCCTTTACCAAGAAACTTTACCACGAAACGCTAAGTCCAGTTGGCCCTGGAGGATTCGAACCTCCATTAACGGATCCAAAGTCTACCGGCAGGGAGGGCGACTTACGGGTCCTTCGCCGTGAGTCAATGACTTAGCCGGGTTTTCCCCCGATCACTCGGGCTCGAATACCGGCGATTCCGTGCCCATCATGACCAAACCCATGACCACGTCCCCGGATTTAACCACGCACGAGCCCGCAATCGTCCCCCTCCAAAAGCCACACGGGGCGCGCGAGAACCCCCGCTAATCCCGTGCGCAGCATCTCCCACAGGAGAATAATTGCCGGTATGGCAATTACTTAACGCTGTTACCCGCAGTCGGAATAATGCCGTCTGACCTGTGTTGTGCTTGTGTCGGAATAAGGGTCGCCTCTTCCGACCCTTTGAGCGGCCTTGGCACGCTTTATCCGAGTTTCCGCAGGCGTTTCGATCCCATCACCACCGCTTCCATCGTTTCCGCGTCGGCGGTCTGGTAGACCCGTTGGAGGGTCGTCAGGTCGGTCCACCCACCTACAGCGGCCGTGTCCTGCGGGCTCAGGTGCTTTCGTTCGGTCGCCCACTTCCGCCGGAACGGATGCCATGCGCCGTGGGGGAGGGGTTCCAGCTTGGCCAGCTTCTCGGCTCGCCTGAGCCAGTCGGTCACCACCTGGACGGAGACAGGTTCGGCGGCGTTGTTCGGGGACGGGCAGGAAGCGGGGCGAAGTGGTTTGGAAGTGGGCGTGGGGGTCAGGAGGACTGAGGTCGAGTGACTTGGCAGTACAGACCAGCTCGCGCTCGTCCACTATCCCTCACGTCACTCCCAAGCCGCGTGCGCT
>JACCRH010000433.1 GCA_013813675.1 Gemmatimonadales bacterium | reverse complement strand
TGGTTCGCCGGGCGTCACGCTCGCTCTGGGGGCCGCTGCTCGAGGCCGGCATCGCGATCCACGAGTATCAGCCCACGATGTACCACGTGAAGGTCGTGGTGGTAGACGAGATCTGGACCTCGGTCGGCTGCACCAACTTCAACAACCGGTCGTTCCGGCTGAACGACGAGGCGAACCTCAACATCCTCGACGCCGAGTTCGCCGCGGGCCAGGCGCGCTTGTTCGAGCAGGACAAGGCGCGGTCTCGGCGGATCAACCTGGAGGAGTGGCGCCGGCGCCCGTGGCGCGAGCGCGCCGGCGATCGCCTCGCCGGGCTCCTGCGCCTGCAGCTCTGACCTCGACGCTCGCCTCGCGGCGCGAGTCCGCTACTTCGGTGGCGCCGCGCACTGCCGGCAGCAGGTGGTAGGCCTTGAGCAGCGGCTCCGAGGTCAGCGCGTCCACCCGCTCGAGGCCCGCCGCCGGCCCGAGCGCCATTGACACCGCCACCGCGCGGTTCAGCTCCACGACGGGGGACGGCATGATCCGGGCGAGCGCCTCGTAGAGCGCCGCGATGCGCCCCCAGTCGGTCTCCGCCGGCGTGCGAGCCCGGGCGTGACACGCGGCGATCGCGGCCTGCAGGGCATAGGGACCGGACCCGCCGCCGAGCGCTTCGGCCTTTGCCAATGCCTCCAGACCACGGCGAATGAGGAGGTGATCCCACCGGGCCCGGTTCTGGTCGAGCAACAGGATGGGCTCTCCGGACGGCCCCACCCGGGCCTTGGACCGCGAGGCCTGGATCTCCATCAGCGCGACCAGGCCGTGGACTTCCGGCTCCAGCGGCACGAGGCCCGCCAGAATGCGGCCCAGACGCAACGCGTCCTCGCAGAGCGCGGGCCGCATCCAGTCGTCACCGGCGGTGGCGGAGTAGCCCTCGTTGAAGACGAGGTAGAGCACTTCCAGGACCGAGGAGAGGCGGTCGACCAGCTCCGCCCCGCGAGGCACTTCGAAGGGCACTTTCGCCTCGGCGAGGGTGCGCTTGGCCCGGACGATCCGCTGGGCGACGGTCGCCGGGGGAACCAGGAAGGCGCGGGCGATCTCCTCGGTGGTGAGCCCGCCAAGCAGCCGGAGTGTGAGCGCAACCCGCGCCTCGGTCGAGAGCACCGGGTGACACGCCGTGAACATGAGGCGGAGCAGATCGTCGCCGACGTGATCATCGATCGCGGCGTCGAGGTCGGGCACCGCAGTCTCCTGCCGGGCCTCGAGCTCGTGACCCAGCTCCAGGTGCTTCTCCGCGACGCGCTTGGTCCTGCGGAAGTGGTCGATCGCGCGGTGCTTCGCGGTGGCCATCAGCCAGGCCCCCGGGCGGTCGGGGACGCCCGTCTCCGGCCACCGCTCGAGGGCGGCGACGAGCGCGTCCTGCGCCAGATCTTCGGCGACACCCACGTCGCCCACCATCCGGGCCAGACCCGCGATGAGCCTGGCCGACTCGATCCTCCAGACCGCGTCGATCGCACGATGGGTATCGGGAGCCGTCACGGCTCCCAATCACGCCACCTACACCCTACCGTGCAAGCCTGCCCTGAGCAAAGCCGAAGGGCAGTGCCCTGAGGGGGCTACCGCCCGGCCGGCGCCGCCTTCCGGCGCTCCTTCGCCTCACCGGTCTGCGGTGGGGACGCGGAATCGAACGCCGGCGCCTCGTGCATCAGGCGGACCTCGCTCTCCCCCTCGCCCATGACTTCGAGGAAGCGCTTGGTCAGCTCGATCGCGTGCTCCTTCGACCGGGCCTCGACGATCGCATAGCCAGAGATCAGCTCCTTGGTCTCGGCGAACGGCCCGTCCACCACGCTCAGCTTCCCTTCCGAGATCCGGACCCTGGCGCCCTTCGAGCTCGGCTGCAGCCCATCGGTCGACAGCAACACGCCGGCCCTGGTCATCTCCTCGATGAGGCGTCCCACCTTGGCCATCTCCTCGGGGCTGGGAGGGGTGTCCGACTCTCGGCCGGACTTGTACAGCGTCATGAATCGCATTGCCGCTTCTCCTGATGTTTCTCGTGGTTTGGGGACTGCCGCTCAGCCGCGAGGCCCGCGTCTATCGATTCCTGGCCGCCTGGGCACGGATCTTCTCTTCCTGCTGCTTGAGCTCGGGCGTGAACGCGGGCCCGAAATCCTCCGCCTCGAACACCTGACGGATCTCGATCTCCGACTCCTCGCCGGTGGGATTGGGGACCCGCTTCACCCACTCGATCGCCTCTTCCTTCGACTTGACCTGGATCAGCCAGAAGCCGGCGATCAGCTCCTTGGCTTCGGTGAAGGGCCCGTCCACCACGGTGCGCTTGGCGCCGGAGAACTTGACTCGCGCCCCCTTCGAGCTCGGGTGCAGTCCCTCGCCCGCCAGCATCACGCCGGCCTTCACCAGCTCCTCGTTGTATTTCCCCATGTCGGTGAGGAGCTTCTCGTCGGGTAGGACGCCCGCCTCGGTGTTCTTGTCGGCCTTCACCATGATCATGAATCGCATCGTCGTATCTCCTCCGTATCGGGTCTGGAACCGGCTGGTCGTGGGTGACGAAAATCCCCTGCTCTAGCTCTACGTCGAACGAGACTCCCTCGAATCGACAGAGGGCGGGGGTGACGCGCTGCGACACCCTGCTTGACGGCTTTTCACTATGGCATATATTCTAGGAGCGATACCGAACAAATACCGAAGCCAGGGAATGCCAATGCTCTTCCTCGATCCTCTCCGCCAGATCAACCAGCGCCGGCGCCCCTTCCCCGCTCTGCGGCCGACCACGTACTACGTCCCGGTGGTCAGTGCCGCCAAGCTCTGTCCCGAATGCGCCGGGCCCCTGAGCCGGGCGTCCGGCTGTGTCACCTGCGTGTACTGCGGGTGGGGCAAGTGCGGGTAGGCAAGACGTCGCAGCTCTCGTTGCCGGTCGAACCCGGCCCGGGCAAAGCTCGGGAGCTCACCGTGCTCGACCAGCGCCAGCGTGGCACCAGGTTCCTGTCACTGGGCGTTCGCTCCGTCCTCAACTCGCCGGCCAGCACCGGCATGGGCTTCTGGTCGATCAATCCGTATGTCGGGTGTGAGTTCGGCTGCACCTACTGCTATGCGCGCGATACCCACCGCTACGCCACCGAACGGGCCGAAGGTCGGACGGGCGAGCGGGCGGAAGCCGGTGGAGAGATGCCCCCCTGGCTTGCGTTCGAGAAGCGGATCCTGATCAAGACCGACATCGCCGAGCGCCTGGCGCGGACGCTGGATCCGTCCAAGCTGGGAGATGACTCGCTCGTCATCGGCACCGCCACCGATCCGTATCAGCCCGCCGAACGCCGCTACCGCCTGACCCGGAGCATCCTCGAGGTCCTGGGCCGCTTTCGTGGCCTCAGGATCGGGATCATCTCCAAGTCCCCACTGGTCACCCGCGACATCGACCTGTTGTTGGCGCTTGGCGCCCGGCACGAGGTCACGGTGAACGTGTCCCTCTCCACGCTCGATTCCCGGATCGCCCGCCGGCTCGAGCTTCGCTCGCCGGTGCCCTCCGCCAGGATCCGCGCGCTGAGCCGGCTCAGCGCCGCCGGCGTCTACGCCGGTCTGCTCGTCGCCCCGATCGTTCCAGGGGTCACCGACGATCGCCAGGGACTGAGCCGGCTGATGGCGGCGGCGAAGGCGGCGGGCGCCCGCTACGTGATCGGGTCGGCGCTCCGGCTCGGGCCCGCGGCGCGGCACCGCTTCCTTCCCCACCTGGCGCGCGAGTTCCCCGATCTCGCGGAGCGGTACCGCCAGCACTACGGCGACCGGGAGGGCGTAAGTCGCGACTACCAGGCGGCGCTCACCCGGCGTCTCGAACGGCTCCAGCGCGAGCATGGCTTCCCTCTGGAGGAAGAACGGCGCCGGCGCACCCAGTTGGAAGGCCGCCGCGCCTCCGGCGCCCGACCGCCGGAGCAGCCTGCTCTGCTGTAGTGGCGCTGGGTGGGGGTCGCGCGACGAGGCAGTGGACAGGCGTGTCGGCCTTATCCCGAGCGGAGGTGTCATCCTGAAGCGGAGGTGTCATTCGAGCGAAGCGGAACAGACTTGTCATCCCGAGCGGACTTGTCACCCCCGTCTAGCCCGCCCGGGCACGCTCCAACCGTCGAAGCAAGCCACCGAAGAGCACCGCCTCCTCGGTGGTCATCCCGCCGTCGCGCTTGCTCTCCCGGGTGAAGATCACCGCCCCCACCACCAACACCGCCGCCACCCCCGTGCGCGGCGACAGCTCGCCGTCGCCCACCGCCCACGCCAGCCCGAGCGCGATCAGCGGATTCACGAAGGCATAGGTGCTCACCGCGGCCGACGACGTCACCCGCAGCAGCCAGGTGTACGCGCCGAAGCCGAGCACCGTGCCGCCCAAGATCAGAAAGACGAGCGCCAGCGACGCCCGGGGCGTGATCTCGGCCGGACGCCAGCCGGCCGGCTCGCCGACGATGACGCTGGCCACCAGCAGCGCTACCGCGCCCGCGCCGAGCTGCATCTCGGTGGACTGCGCCGCTGGAAGCGGCGCTCCCGCCCGCCGGACGACCACCGTGCCCACCGCCCAGAACAGCGCGCTCACCAGAAGCACCGCCCGCACGGTGAGCCCGCCCGACCATCCCTCGCCCCCGGTGAGCACTGCGACGCCGGCGACGCCCAGCAGCAGGCTCAGCACGATTCGGCGCGACGGCGCCCGCCGAAGCAGCACGGATTCCAGCGCCACGAGCCAGAGCGGGATCGCGGTCATGAAGAGCGCCGCTTCGCCCGACGACACCCGTTGCTCTGCCCACGCGAGCAGGCCGTGACAGCCGAGGAAGAGCAGCGTCCCCGCCACGGTGGCGGTGAGCCATTGGGAGCGGGAGGGCCGCTCGAGCGTTCGCCGCCACGCCAGCCAGACGACCAGCACCGCCGCGCCGCCCGCGCAACGGATCACCATGGTCATGAGGGGCGGGACATCGGCCACCGCGTAGCGGATCGCCAGGAAGGTCCCGCCCCACATCAGGTAGATCGCGGCGAAGGCGCCGGCCAGCCGGATTCGGAAGGGTGCATTCATGAGGTCGGCGCCTCCGCGCGGAACACCACTTCGTAGTGGTCGACATGCTCATCCCGGGCGACCAGGAACCGGTCATCCTCGGCGTAGAAGACCGCGCGGCCGATGTCGTCACCGGCAAAGCGGCGAATGGCGTCCTCGGACTCCCACAGGGTGAGGAGGAGGAACTCCGCCCGGTCGCCCCGCACCCGCCGGAGCGCCAGCACGCCCCGATTGCCCGGAGTGGTGCGGTAGGCGGCGAGCCCGGTGGCGTGGAGATAGTTGAGGTACGCGTCCGCGTCAGCGGCTTGGGTGGCTCCGGCCCAGGTGCGAGCGATCATGGTTCCCTTCCTCCGCTGGAGTGATCGCGGCCGGCACCTGCACCGGTATCAGCCGCTATACCAGTGCAGGCTACCCTCAGGATCTGCACCTGTCAAGAGCCTTATACTGGTGCTAGATTGACGGCATGACACCGCCTTCCGCCCCCAGCCACGAGGCCTCCATCCTGTACCTGGCCGGCGATCCAGCCCTCGACCTGGTCAACACCGTGGATTGGACATCGCGCGGGCCGGAGCAGGACCGGTTCCGCACCTACGAGGGGATCAGCCGTTGGGCGGAAGGTGCCGGCGTGCTGAGTGTGGCCGCCGGACGCCGGCTCCGCCGAGTGGCTTCGGAGCGGCCCCGACCGGCTGCGGCGGCGGTGGAGTACACCCATCGGGCGCGGGAGACGCTGCGTGACCTCTTCGGCGCCATCGCGCGCGGCGAGTCGACGGCGATCGGCTTGCGCCGGTTCAACCAGTTGCTGGCCGACGCGAGCGCGCGGCTCGAGATCGCGCCGGATGCCGGGCGCGGGGGCCGGGCCGGATTCGACTGGCGCTGGCGGGAGCAGGACACCGACCTCCGGGCCGTGGTGTGGCCGGTCATCTGGGCGGCCGCGAGCCTGCTGAGGTCGGATGAGCTGAACAACGTGCGGGTGTGCGACGGCGACGACTGCGGCTGGATGTACGTTGACCGGAGCCGGAACGGGCTCCGACGGTGGTGCCAGATGCGCACCTGCGGCACCCGGGAGAAGACCCGCCGCCGGCGCGGCTCATAGCGGACTGCCGGACGCCCTTGTCATCCTGAGCGAAGCGAAGGAACCGAAACACCGCTCAGGCTCCTTCGCTTCGCTCAGGATGACAGGCGGTTTTTTAACGACGCTTGACACTCTTCGGGCGGCGGGCATATTCCCCGGTGGAGCCGAACAAATCCCGAAGATCCGGGGGGAGCCTACAGTCGTGCCCCGCACCATCCTCTTTATCGATCCTCCCGCTTTCTGCACCACGGTGGAGGCCCTGGTGGCTCCCGACCTCCGGACCCGCCCGGTGGCGGTGGCACCGCCCGGGGCCGAGCGCGCGGTGGTGCTCGCGCTGTCGACCGAGGCACGGCGCGCGGGGATCGAGCGGGGCATGGTGGTACGGCAGGC
>JACCRH010000424.1 GCA_013813675.1 Gemmatimonadales bacterium | reverse complement strand
ATGACACCGTGCAGCCACCGCCCTCCCACCCCCTAAACGAACACCCCCGACCGAAACCGCCAGATCCGGCCCAGCAGATCGTCCAACATCCCCTGGGTGGCGAACACCTCGACCGCTGCCGCGGTCGCACTGGCGTTGGCGCCCCAGAGGGCGGCGCGCTTCACGTCGCCCTCGAAATCAGCCTGGATGAAGACCTGCTCGTCGCTGCTGTACACCGTCGGCAGGACTTCCGAGAGCTCCTGCGCCACGCCGTTCGCCCCGGGTCCGCCGATCGCGACCGTAGGATTCAGGTGAAAGATCCGATTCTCCAGGTACCACATGTCCGCCACCACCACCGCGCGCCGGTAGGCGTGGCCCGCGCCGCGCCTGTCGATCTCGGCCTTCAGCAGATAGGCGAGCGGCCGATCCCGCTCCTCCGCCGTCAGGGACGCGCCGGTCACCAGCACGACGGTCTCCTCGGTGTCGACCAGCTTCATGCGGTCACGGGGTGGGTAACTCCTCCGGCGGCGGCGCGGTGCGCTGATTCCGCTCGAACTCCTCTTCCCGCTCTTTCCGGAGCCGCATGTCGCGGATCATATCCTTGAACTCCTGCAGATTCTGCGATCGCTGGGCGGCGTACTGCAGGTCGGCACGCATCGACATCAGATGGTTGTAGGCCCGGTTCTGGTCGATGTTCCCGGCGGGGATGGGCAGCAGGGCGAGCACCGCGGCCGGAATCTTCAAGCCCGCGATGTAGATGTTCGACGAGTCCAGGCCGAATTTCTTGCCGGCCACCTCGGTGGTCCAGCTCGGCAGCCCCGCCGGTCGTGCGCCGGGATCGGCCGCGATGGAGTCGAGATAGCCCTGCACGATGGCGGTGACCGCGCTGTCCACCAGCTCCGCATGCGTCTTCCGGCTGAGCCGCTCCGCCAGCTCCTGGGGGGGCAGCGGGAGCGGACGCACCCAGAGCCGGCCCTCCGCCAGGTCGGGTCGGATCCTCCCAATAACCGCGTGCCGCCTCGGCGCGACCCCCGTGTCGACCGGCTCGGCCACGGGCTCGGGCGGCCGTATCACGACCGGGGTCTCCGGTTCGGGCCTCGGCGGCGCCGGAGTGGGCACTACACCTCTGCCGGCCTGTCCGTCCGCCCGCCGGCCCGGGCGATAGGGCATGGGCACCTCTCGCGGGCCCTCGGCGGGTGGCGCCAGCACGACGATCAGCGAAGGCCGCCGCGGAATCTCCGGCAGGCGCCCTTCGATCGACCCGAACACCAGGAGGGCCACGTGCGCGGCCACACTGACCCCCACCGCGGCCCACGACCGCTTGCCCGGGCGGCGGAGACGCTCGAGGTCAAGCGGTGGTCGCAAGCTCCCCTCGCCGGGTGGCCTCGAGCACGGCGCCCAGCCGCGCGGCGGCCTCCTGCAATCGGTCCGACCCCACGGTGAGCGCGATCCGGAAGTAGCCCTCGCCCGCCGGTCCGAACGCGCTTCCGGGCAGAACCAGCGCCCCGGTCTCCTCCAGCGCGCGCCGGGCGAAGGCCGCCGATGGGATGCCGGCGGGAAGCGCGACCCAGACGTACATTGCGGCCTTGGGCGACTCCAGGGTGAAGCCGGCGCGCCGCAGCGCGGTCACGGCGGCGTCCCGCCGACGCTTCAACTCCTCCCGAATGGGCGCCACAACCTCCTCCGCCCGGTCGAGCACCGCCGCGCCGGCCTTCTGCACCGCCAGGAACGGCCCGGTGTCGACGTACGACTTGACCTGGGTGAGGGCGCTGATCAGATCCGCCCGCCCAACCACGAAGCCCAGTCGCCACCCCGTCATCGAGAAGCTCTTGGAGAGGGAGAAGAACTCCAGGGCGACGTCCGTCGCGCCGGCGATCTCGAAGACACTCGGCGCCCGATAGCCGTCGTAAGTGAGATCACAGTACGCGTTGTCGTAGGCCAGGAGGATCCCGTGCCGCCGGCAAACCGCCACCGTCCGCTCCAGGTACTCTGCGCTGGCGACGGCGGCGGTGGGATTGTTGGGATAGTTGAGGAAGGCCAGCTTGGCCCGCCGCAGCACGGTCTCGGGGATCCGGTCCAGCTCCAGGAGGAAGTCGTGCTCCCGAAGCAGCGGGGCGATGTACGGCTCCGCCCCCGCGAGCAGCGAACCGCCCAGATAGGCCTGGTAGCCCGGCTCGGGAACGATGGTGACATCGCCCGGATTCACCACCGCGAACGGCAAGTGCGCCAACCCGTCCTTCGACCCGATGAGCGGCAGAATCTCCGTCGCCGGATCGAAGCGCTTGCCGAACCGGCGCTCGACCCATTGGCTGGCCGCCTCGCGGAAGGCCGGCAGGCCCTGCTGGAAGCCGTACTTGCTGTACGCCGGATCGGAGAGCGCCTCGGTCATCGCGGCCACCGCGATCGAGGGCGGTGGCGTGTCGTTGTCCCCCGCGCCGAGATCGATCACGTCGGTACCAGCCTCGAGCAGCTTGCGCTTGAGGCTGGGGATCTCGGCCAGCGGATAGCCCGGCAACGCGTTCACCCGGGCGCTGATCTCGATCATCGGTGATCCTTTACGGGGTTGGAGAGCACGCCGACGCCGGGAATCTCGATCTCAACGCGGTCGCCGTCCTTGAGCGGCGCGGTGCCCGCCGGTGTGCCGGTCGCGATGAGGTCGCCGGGCTCCAGGGTCATGATGCCGCTCAGGAACGACACCAGATCCGGAATCGGGAAATGCATGTCGGTGGCCCGGGCGTGCTGCCGCTCGACGCCGTTCACCCGGCAGATGATTTCCAGCTCCCGCCAGTCCAGCCCCTCCCCGACGCGGGGGCCCACCGGACAGAACGTGTCGAAGCCTTTGGCCCGGCCCCACTGGCCATCCACCTTCTGGAGGTCGCGGCAAGTGACGTCGTTGACGCAGGTGTAGCCGGCGATGGCACGCACCGACTCGGCCGGCCCCAGGTTGCGTGCCCTGGACCCGATCACCAGCCCGATCTCCGCCTCGAATTCCACTCGTTGGGAGACGTCCGGCAGGCGGATCGTGTCACCATCGCCGATCAAGGAGCTGGGAGGCTTGAAAAATATGATCGGCACCGCCGGCATCTCGTTGCCGAGCTCTTGCGCGTGGGCGACGTAGTTCCGGCCGATCCCGATGATCTTCGACGGCCGCACTAGGCTCATACCACGGCTCCGATCCCGTGTCGGGCGAAAAAGTCCTCGCACTTGGTGCGCACCTGAGTCCAGCTTCCCACCACCCGCTCCGCCCGCGGGAGCCCGCCGAGCAGCAGGGGCCCATAGCGCTTGGTGACCGCACGGCTGTCGAGCAGGACCACGACGCCGAGGTCCTTGCGGCTCCGTATCAGTCGGCCGAAACCCTGCTTGAGCTTGAGAGCGGCGTGCGGCAGGAGGTAGTGAAAGAACCCATCCTGTCCCTCCTCCGCCAGGCGCTCCAGGCGCGCCGCCGTAAGCGGCTCCGAGGGAACTTTGAAAGGTAGCTTGTTGATTACCAGCGCGCGGAGCGCTCGCCCGGGCACGTCTACCCCTTCCCAGAACGAATCCGTACCCAGAAGAATCGCGTTCCCCGCCAGCCGGAAGCGGCGGATGAGCACATCGCGCGGCGCCTCGCCCTGCACCAGCAACGGCCAGCGGGTGCCCAGCGCCATCCGCAGCTCGGACGCGGCGCGCCGGAGCGAGGCGTGACTGGTGAAGAGGACGAACATCCCGCCGTCCGAGGCGAAGGCCAGGTCCGCCACGATCTGCACCACCGCGGCCCCGTGACCGATCTCGTCCTCGCGGGGCTCCGGCAGGTCGGTCGGAATGCCGAACAGACATTGCGAGGGGTAGTCGAAGGGCGAGGAAAAGATCTGGCGCTCGGTCACCGGCGAGTCGTCGCCCCCGAGTCCCAGCCGCCCCTCCAGGAAATCGAATTCACCGCTGGCGGCCAGTGTGGCGCTGGTGAGGATCACGGTATCCAGCCGGTCGAACAGGAGCTCGCGCAACAGGGGCGCCAGGTCCAGCGGCACCGCCGAGAGCTGGACGTTCTGGCCCCGCGGGGTGCGCTCCATCCACCGGACCGTGGGCGGCCCGCCGCCGGCCGGGCGCAGGGTGCGGTTGAGCCCGTCCGAGATGCCGTCGAGCCGTCGGAGCGCGCCGCGCAGCTCCAGCAGGATCTGTCCCCGGCGCTCCGTCTCGTCGGTCTGGGCCAGTCGGTCGGCGATGGTCTCCACGCTTTCCCGCAGCGCCCGGAACGCGGTGAGCGACGCGTCCAGCTCGAAGGCGAGGCCCTCGTCCCAGATCGGGTCCACGGCGAAGTCGTCGCTCAGCCGGAGTTGGCCACCGGGCAACCCGGCCAGCCGCTCGTGGAGGCGGTGGAACAGCGCGTCGCTCGCGCGCCTGGCATCGGCCAGCGCGGGGTAGAGCCGCTGTTGCAGCACCTCCAGACTCTCCCGGCTGGGGGGGTCGCCTCGCGCCGCGAGCTCGTGCGACAGCGTCGGCGCCAGTCCGCGGCCGTTGCGCTCGAACCGGGCGAGGAGCCGGCGCACTGACCGGCTGGTGACCTGCACTCCGAGATGCCCGGCGGCGACTTCCTCCAGGTGATGAGCCTCATCGAGCACGAGACGGCGGTACGGAGGCAGGACCGCGGCCTCCGCCCAATTGTCCTGCGCCTGCCGGACCGAGAGGTCTGCGGCCAGGAGGTGGTGGTTCACCACCACCACATCCGCCTCGGCCGCCCGGCGGCGGGCCCGGAAGAGGAAGCAGCGGTCGAAGTGCGGGCACTTGAGGCGGGAACAGAGATCGGCCTCGGCGCTCACCTCGTCCCATACCTCGGGAGTCGGGGTCACCGGCAGGTCGCTCAAAGTCCCGTCCACCGTGTGGCCCGCCCATTCCGACAGGCCGAGCAGCTCGTCCAGCTTGTCCTGTTCCAGCAGGGTGCGCTGGGAGCCGACCGCCTGCTGCAATCGGGAGAGGCACAGGTAGTTCCGCCACCCCTTGAGCAGCGCGAAGCTGGGGGCGTAGTCCCCGGTGGAGAGCGCTTCCCGCAGCAGCGGAAGGTCCTTGCCGACCAGTTGCTCCTGCAGGTTGATGGTGTTGGTGCTGACGACCGTGCGCTCCTGGTTGGCGTGCGCCCAGGCCAGCGCGGGCACCAGGTAGGCGAACGACTTGCCGACCCCGGTGCCGGCCTCCATCAGTTGCACCCCGCCGTCGTTGTACCCGTCGGCGATGTACGCGGCCATATCGCGCTGGCTCCGTCGGTCCTCGTAGTGCCCGAGATGCGCCGCGACGGGCCCGTGCTCGCCCAGCGTGTCGACTACGTCGAAGGGGTCGATCCGGCTGATCTCGCGGTCGCGCGGCACCTCGACCACGACGTACAGCTCCGTCGCGCCGTTGTCGATGATCCCGAAGCCCACGCCCCCGTCGTGCAGCCGGGCAGCCACGTTGAGATCGGCGGGCGAGGGGTCGAGTCGCCCACTGGGGTGGTTGTGCAGCAGCATCTCGCCGGGGGAAGCGCTGCCCGGAAGCGCGAGCACCAGGTCGACCGTGCCCCGCGCCGCGACCCGTGCCGCGCTCACCACGCCGTCGCGGTCCACCTCGGCGACGAACGAGACCTCTCGCCCCCCCGCGGCGGCGATCTCGCTCGCGAGGAAGGCCCGGACTCCCGGGGCGATGCGTTCGCTCAAGTCTTGAGTTCTTTCTTCTTCGCGGCCGGGAACAGCACGTTGTTGAGGATCAGACGGTAGCCCGGTGAATGGGGATGCAGGGAGAGATCGGTCGGCGCGTCGCCGATCTGGTGTTGCGGGTCTTCCGGATCGTGTCCTCCGAAGAAGGTCCAGGTTCCCTGCCCCCGCTCGCCATGAATGTACTTCACCCAAGGTGCTCCGGCCTCCTCCGCCAGCACCGTGACGTTCGGCTTGAGCCGGCGGCGGACAAAGCTGGTGGTGAGGCCGTAGAAGTCGGGGATCACCTGGCGATGGCTCTGCACCAGCATGGTGGCCACCGGGTCGATCTTGGCGCTGAAGTTGAACAGGGTGAACGAGCCCAGCGGCTGGCGCCGGTCCGGGGAGTTGACCTGGTGCCCATCGATGTCGGAGTACACCGGAGTCGTGGGGCTGAGCTCGAGCCGGGCATCCTGAAACGCCAGCGCCCGCTCCCATCGCATCCTCGCGCCGGCGTCGGCATCCATGGGGGAGCCGTCGGCGTACGCCGCCGCGATGTCCACCCCCTCCGCCGCCAGCGCCAGATCGAGCGTCTCGGTCGCAGTACACATCGCGAACAGAAAGCCGCCACGCTCCACGAAATCCCCGATGGCGAGCGCGACGGCGCGCTTCTCCGCGGGCACCGACGGATAGCCCAGGGAGCGAGCCATGGTCCGGTTCTGCTCCACCATTTCGGTGAGCCAGGGGGCGCCCGCGTAGTTCAGAAAGAACTTGGAGTACTGGCCGGTGAAGTCCTCGTGGTGGAGATGCAGCCAGTCGTAGTCCCGCAGTCCCTGCCCCACCACCTCCGGGTCCCAGATCTTCTCGAACTTGATGCCGGCGTAGTTGAGCGCCATGGTCACGGCGTCGTCCCAGGGCGCCGCATTGGGCGGCGCGTAGACCGCCACCTTGGGCGCCTTCTCCAGCGGAACGGCGTCCATGTTTCCGTTCTGAATCTCGCCCCGGATCTCGACTACCCGGGCGTCGTCCAGCGGCTCAGTGGTGACACCCGCGAGCGCGGCGTCCCGGCTGGTGGCGCCGTCGGCCGGCAGCAGAAACGCTCCGCCCCGGTAGTTCAGCAGCCACTCCGCCTTGCCACTCCGCTCCAGCAGCCGAAACGCCAGGCCGTAGGCCTTGAGATGGTCCGACTGGGCGTCGTCCATCGGCACCAGCAGCCAGGGTGCCGCGCCGTTGCCTACCGGGAGTCGAAAGAGACCGGGTGTCAGCGTGACCAGCCCGGCGGAGGCGCGGACCACGAACTCACGGCGCCTCACGTCTGGGGCACCGCGCCGCGCGCCACGTCGAGCGCGCGCCGGGCCTGCGGCACCAGCGCGCTCTCCGGATAGCTCAGGATGAGATGCTCCAGTTGGGCGACTGCCTCCGGAGTACGCCGGGCGGCGAGCATCAGCTCCGCCAGGGCCAGCTCCGCCGCCGGTGCGGTGGCCGGCGCCTCCTTCGACGCCGCGAGGCGGTACAGCCGCTCGGCCAGGGCCGGGTCGCCCTTGGCGGCCGCCAACCGTCCGGCGAGGAGCCGGATTTCGGCGCCACCCTTGGCCGCGGGTAGGTCTCCCGCCACCACCTCGAGCTCCGCCACAGCCCGACCGGTATCGCCCTGCTCCAGCCGCAGAAGCGCCGCGCCGAGTGGGGCGAGCGTATCGGCCTCGATCGGCTGCAGTATGGCGAGCAGCACTGTCCGTCGGGTCGCCTCGGCGCGATCGCCGGCATAGGGCCCGGCCTGCTTGAAGCTCTCCACCGCGCCGTCCAGATCTCCGCGGTAGAGCCGGATGCGACCGGCCAGTGCAAAGCCCTCGATCGTGCTGTCGCGACCCAGCACCGAGTCGGCCCGGTCGAGCTCTCCCCCGCGAATGTAGGCCGCGACCAGCGCGCGGGTGAGCTCGCCGTGCTCCTCGCCGCTCATCTGCCCGCGCAGCTCGGTGAGGCGGCGCCTCACTTCGCCCAGCTTGCCTTCGGCGATGAGCACGGTGAGCAGGGCGGACGCCGCACCGGACGACACCGCGCCCGGAGCCGTCCGGTCATCCGCAAGGCCGGAGAGCATCCGCCGCGCCGCCTCGCGCTCGCCGGCGGCGGAGTACGCCTGCGCCGCCTCGAGCCGGGTGCGTGGCGCCTGGCTCTCGGGAAGTCGCACGGCGATCGCCTCCAGGGCGCGGCCCTGTGCCAGCAGGGCGTCCCGGGTGCGCAGCATCCGGAGCTGTTCAACCAGAACCCGGAGCGCCTCGATGCCCTGCCGGCCAGCCTGGGGCAGGCCCGACTCCAGCGCCGACCAGCCGCCAAGCGGATCGCCCCACTTCACCCTCAGCTCCGACTCCAGGCGCCGGGCGGCAAAATCCGGCTCGGCCGCCAGAATCCGCAGCAGCTCGGGACGCCGCGACGCCGGGGCATGTGCCAGCGTGGCCACGGCGGTGACCCGGTAGCCGGGCAGCCTGCGGACCGCCGGAATCCACTCCCGTGCCGCAGTGGCGTAGTCGCCATCCGACACGGCGAGCTGAGCGATCTCCGCCGCTAACACGTCGCTCCGTCCGAGACGCTCGCGGCCCAGTCGATAGGCCAACAAGGCACCCTCTCGCTGTCGTGCCGCGAGGGCGGCCGCCCCCCATTCCCGGTAGGGTGCCTCGTCGCCGGGAGCGACGCGGGCCCAACGCTCCGCCATGGCGCGCATGCTGTCCGGCTGGTCGGCCGCACCCCAGGCTCGCAGGGCCGCCCCGAACAGCGCCGCGCTCGACGGGTTCGCCGCCAGTGCGGCGCGGACGTCGGGCACGATCTCGACGCTGCGGTTGAGCGGCAGCAACACGCGCTCCAGCCCCAGCAGCGCCGAGACGTCACCCGGCTTCGCGGAGAGGACGCCACGATATTCCTGCACCGCGGCTTCGTAGTTGCCGCGCCGCTCCAGCTCGAAGGCGCGCGGCAGTGTGGCCTGCTGCGCGCCCGCCGTGGCAGGCACAGCGGAGAGCCCCAGCAGCACCAGGAAGGCGACCAGGGGGATGGTCGGCATCGGCTTACCTGGACCGAGTCTGGGAGAGGCGGCGGAAGTAATCCACCACCAGCCTGCGCTCCTCCGGCGACAGCCGCTGCAGCTCCTCCCACGTCGGCACTCGCAGCCGGCCTTCGTCGTCGGTCAGCCTGGCGCGCAGCGCGGGCGGAAGCCGTACGCTGTCGCCGGTAGCGGTAGTGCTCTCCCGCTCCTTCCGCTCGTCCTCGTCCTGTCCTTGAAGGGTGCGGCCCGCGTCGAGCATCCGCCGGAAGAGCCGCTCCTGCCGCTCCACCACCTGACGGTCGAGGCGCCCCGCGTCGAGCCGGCTGGCCAGCTCACTGGCTTCGTCGGCCAGCTCACCGGCGCCCGGCAGGTTCCCCTGCCCCCGCATCCGCTGCAGCTCCTCGGCCAGGGCCCGTTGGCGGTTGGCGAGCCGGCGGAGCTCCTGCTGGAATCCGGCGGAGCCGGCCATCGGGAGCAGCCCGGCGGCCTGCTGGCCGAGGCCGCCCTGTTGCTTGGCCAGCTCCGCCATGCGCTCCACCGCCTCGGCGAGTCCCGACCCCGACGACGATCCCGAGACGTCGCCTCGCGCCCGAAGGAGCTGGTGCGCGGCCGCGTTGAGCGCGTCCACCGCGCCCCCGGCCTGCTCGACGCCCTCGCGCAGGTTGGGCACGGCCGAGGCGATCGCCTCCCGCGTCTTCTGCATCTGCTGCTGGGCGCCGCCGAGCGCGCCGCCGATCTGAGCCGGGACCAGGGCGTTCTTGCCGGCCGTCTTCCTCACCTGCTCGATCAGGCGCTGCACCCCTTCTTCGATGGCCCCCTGTTCCGCCCGAAGCTGCGCCCCCGCCTCGGCGCCGCTTCGAAGCGCCTCCTGCACGCCGAGCTGGCGCTCCGCCAGGCGGCCGGTCTCGGCGAGCGCCTGATCGATCGCCTGGATCACTTCCTGGCGCCACTGCTGCTGCATCTGCTCCCGCTCCCGCTCCAACTGGTCACCGATCGGCTCCAGCGATCGGGCCGCCTCTTCACCCTGCGCCTTGGCCGGATCGCGCCGTCCCTGCTGGGCCGAGCTGGCGGCCCGGCTCATCTCGCCGGACGCCTGCCGGGCTTGCTCCGCGGCGGCCTCCAGCCGTTCCTCCCTCGCTTTTCCATCCATTTCCCCAGCCAGTCGCTCGAGGCCCTGGGACAGGGAGTCGGTGCGCGCGGCAAGCTCGCGCTCCGCCGCCGCTGCGCGCGAGCTGTCCGCGCCGCGCACCTGTTCGTTCCACTGGTGCTGCTCCCGCGATAGTTCGCGGGATTCCTGGGTGAGATTGGCGAGGTCGCCCTCCATCGCGGCGCGCTTGAACAGCTCCCGGCTCCGCTCGATCGCCTCCCGCATTTCCCGCTGGGCCTCCGCCAGACGCTCGAGGGCTTCTTTGGCCTGCTCCGCGTTCAGGTTCTGCAGCGCGCGCTGCAGCGCGGCGAGGCGCTCGCGCAGCTCCGGTGACAGCGCGCGCTCCAGTTGCTCCCCGATCTCCTGGAGCTGGCGCTGCCACGCCGAGTCTCCCACACCTGCCGCCTCGGCGCTTCGCCGCAGTGCCTCGAGCGATTGTTTCAGGTCTTCCGCCTGCCGTAACAGCTCCTGCTGATCCTTCGCCACGGATTCGGCCCGCTTGGAGCGCTCGAACGAAAGCGCCTCCTCACCACGCTCGGTTGCCGCCCCAGCGCGGGAGCGCTCCCGGGCGAGATCCTCGGTCTGCCGCTCTAGCCGCCGGCTTTCCACGGCGATCGAGTCGAGCCGCCCGCTCACGTCCTCCGAGGCGATCCGCTGCGCGGCGCGGACCTCACTCATGGTGGGGAGCCGGAGCACGTATTCGCGTGAGCGGCCACTCTGCCGCTGCGGGGTATTGTCCGCGGCCACGGCGTAGTACCGCACCGTGTCGCCGGGAAGCAGTCCACGGCGGTTGAGGTCGAGGGTATGGGTGAGGATCGCCCGATCGGGACGCTCGTCCGGCACGGCAAGGGTGTCGCGGCTGGCGGAGTCCACCACCCCGAGCCGGCTGACCCGTCGGCTCACCAGGGCCACCGCGGTGATGCCATAGTCGTCCCGCACGTCCACCACCAGCGGCACTCGGAGGCCGATCGGCGCCAGCGTATCGGCCCCAGGTACGGGGATCTCGACCGCGGGCACGCTATCTCTCACGATTCGTACGGGCAGGCGCACGGTGTCGCCGGCCAGCGGTGCCCCGTTCGCGCTGGTGAGCGCGAGGTGGTATTCGCCCGACGTGCGCGGGACGAACGTGCCGGTGAATCCGCCACCCCGGACCGCGAGGGTCTCGGCACCGGTCCCGGCCTGCCAGGCGGCGGAGGCGAGCGGGGCCGTCGCCTCGCCACGGGTCTCCAGCCGGGTGCCGGCGGGCAGCAGCAGCGTGTCGCCGTCGGTGGGAACCGGCTCGGACTCCAGCGCGAGATACGTGGGATAGTGGGCAGTGACGGCGAGATCACCGAGAAAGACCGGCAGCCGCACTTTCACCAGAACAGTATCCGAGGACCGGCTGCCGCTGGTGGCGCGCGCGTAGACATCGCTGGCGAGCGCCCCGCTCGACAAGATGGCGTTGCCCAGCGAATCCAGCCGCACGGCCCGGGATCGCCACTCCTCGCCCGGCGCCCTGAGCCAGAGCGTCGCCGTTCTGCGTCCCATAGCCTCGACCCGGAATCCGACCGAGTCCCCACGATCCACCACTCCCCGATCGGCAGCGATCCGCACCGGCGCCACCAGCGCTCTCCACGCCCGCCCGGGATGCCACAGCGCGGACGCCGCCCCGGCCACCGGCCCGGCGGTGGTGAATGCGACCAGCCCCGCCAGGAGCACGCCGAGCCCCGTGAGTCCCACCACCCGGACCGGGCCGGCGATCGGCTCCGCTGCCGCCACGCCGCGCCGCTCGATATCGCTCGCCTGCGCCGAGTCGGCTTGTGCCAGGAGCGAGCCGCTGGTGTGCAGGGCAGGCTGGTCCAGGAGCGACGTGATCGCTCCCCGCCGCCATGCTCCGAGGTCCTCCAGTTGTTGGGCGACCCGGGTGGACGAGAGTGCGCCGACCGCTCCCCAGGCCAGATATCCTACCGACAGCAGTGCGATGGCCGTGATGGTCCAGGCGATGAGCACCCAGTGCGGGGCCATGAGCCAGCCCAGGCGCGCGGCCCACGCCGCGGCACCCAGGAGCAGGGCCGCCGATCCGAGCGCCAGGGCGAGCCACCCGGCGCGGGCCCGAACCCGGAGCGGACGGGAGAGCCGGCGGAGGGCGCGCATGGTGGCCACGGCGCTCACTCGCCGTACCCCACAGCGTAGGCGAAGAGATTCACTCCCATACGCAGGGCCGCCTCGCGTTTGTCGGGCGGGTCGCGGTGCACCTCAGCATCCTCCCAGCCGTCGCCCAGGTCCGTCTGATACGAATAGAAGAGCGCCAGCCGGCCGTCGAGAAAGATTCCGAATCCCTGGGCCGGCTTCTTGTCGTGCTCGTGAATTTTGGGGATGCCCTTGGGAAAGTCGTAAATCAGACGGTAGACCGGGTGGTCGAGCGGCACCTCGACCAGCTCCTCGCCGGGAAAGAGCCGCGCCAGCTCGCGCCGGAGCGAGACGTCCATCCCGTAGTTGTCGTCGGCATGGAGAAAGCCACCCTGCAACAGATACCGGCGCAGCGTGACGAGATCGTCGTCACTCCACCGGACGTTGCCGTGCCCCGTCATGTACAGATAAGGCAGGTTCCAGAGATCGTCATCCCGCAGGGTGACGACGCGTTCCTCCGGGGCGACCCTCAGCCTGGTCCGGGTGCGAATGGCCCGAAGGAGATTGGGAAGACTGGAGGGGTTGGCGTACCAGTCCCCGCCGCCATCGTAGTGCAACCGGGCGATCGTCATGCTGCCCCCGGCTGGCGGGGCCGCGGCCGGCTCCTGCGCGGCGGCTGAAGCGGTGACGACCAGAGCCGAGAGGAGCGTTGCGGCCGCACGCATCATCTAGGGCAATCCCATCACCAGTCGGTAGGCCTCGTTGCGCGACATTCCCAGGGTCTCGGTAAGGCGGCGGGCCACTTCCCGCCGCGAGAGACCGTCCGCCAGGAGGGCCGTGGCCTCCTCTATCGCATCGTCGGTGCGGTCCGGGGGCGGCTCCGGCGCGCCGGTGCCTTCGAGGACGACGGTGATCTCGCCCTTGGGGGCCGTTTCCGAATAATAATCCGCCAGCTCGGCGAGGGTTCCCGACCGCAACTCCTCGTGCAACTTGGTGAGCTCCCGGGCAACCGTCGCCCTCCGCCCGCCGCCGGCCGCGGTCGCCAGGTCGCGAAGCAGCGCCCCCAGCCTGAAGGGGGCCTCGAAGAGGACGACGCTCCATTCCTCCGCCGCCGCACGCGCCAGGAGCCGGGCGCGTTCGGAGCCCTTCCGCGGCAGGAAGCCGAGAAAGAGGTAGCGATCGGCGGAGATACCGGCGGCTGACAGGGCGGTAGCGACGGCGGAGGGACCGGGGATGGGCACGACGGCAAAGCCGGCCTCGCGTGCGGCCGCCACGAGGTCGGTGCCGGGATCGCTCACCCCCGGCGTCCCCGCATCGGTGACGAGCGCGACGTCGCGCCCGCCGGCGAGGATCTCGAGCACGGCTTCCAGCCGGCGCTCGCCGGAATGGGCGTGAAAGCTGAGCAGGGTCGGTGCGGCGCCCAGATGGGTCAGGAGCCCCCGGGTTCGCCGGGTATCTTCCGCCGCGACCACCGCGGCCTGACGCAGCACGTCCGCGGCCCGGGGCGCGAGGTCGCCCAGATTGCCCAGCGGCGTGGCTACGACGTAGAGGGTCCCGGTCATCGAGGGGGCCGTGGCCCCGCTATCGACTCAGGTGAGGTGTTGCTTGATCTTTCCTTCCAGCGTCGCCTTGGGCACCGCACCGATCACGGTGTCCACGTGCTGGCCGTTCTTGAAGAACAGAATGCTGGGAATGGAGCGGACATTGAACCGCATGGCCGTGCGCTGGTTGGCATCCACGTCCACTTTGGTCACCTTGGCTCGGCCCACGTATTCGCCGGCCAGTTGGTCCAGGATCGGCGCCACGATCTGGCACGGCCCGCACCAGGTCGCCCAGAAGTCCACCAGCACCAGACCGTTGGCCTGCTCGATCTCGCTGGCGAAGGAGGCGTCGGTGACGTGGACGCTCGTGTGGTTGGTCGCGGCCATGATGTTATTCTCCTGAAGTTGATCCACTTCGCTCATCGTACGGAGGGCCCGCTTGGCGGATCTCCCCCGCATCGCTCATGTCGGAATCGCCGTGCCGGACATCGGCGCGGCGCTGGGCTTCTATCGGGACGTGCTCGGTCTCGAACCGCGTGCTCCCGAGATCGCCGACGGGGCGACCATCGTGTCGCTGCCGTTCGGCGAATCCGAGGTGGAATTGCTGGC
The DNA here is from genome assembly GCA_013813675.1 of Gemmatimonadales bacterium. Classification (GTDB taxonomy): domain Bacteria; phylum Gemmatimonadota; class Gemmatimonadetes; order Gemmatimonadales; family GWC2-71-9; genus CAVVWJ01. The sequence goes on along the minus strand of JACCRH010000424.1, from coordinate 5,210 downwards.
CCCCCGTGACGCCGATGGCCCGATTGCCAGGTTCCTGGCCAAACGGGGCCCGGGCATTCACCACGTCTGCTACCAAGTGGCGAATCTCGATGCGGCGCTCGCCGCCTGCCGCGCGGCCGGGTATCGCCTCATCGATGAAGCCCCGCGGACCGGGGCCGGAGGGCGCCGGATCGCCTTCGTCCATCCGAAGACGACCGAGGGCATTCTGCTCGAGCTGACCGAGTAAGATAACAACCGGCGGTTCCGAAGGTTCCCGGCGTCACTCCTGGCCGGTCGTGTCCTTGCCGGCGCCCGGATTGCAGGCCTGGCCGGGGTTGCCGGCCGCCGTTAGATCCACCTGGCTCACGATCCACGTTCCATCGCCCAGCTTGATGGCGGTGAAGGGAACGACCCAGGAACAGAGCTGCCGCCGGATCTCGACCTGGAGCGCGTGGCGGGTATCGCCTCCGTCAGGGGTGTCGGAGACGATCCGGTGGGATTCGTTGCGGAGATAGGCCAGCATGATGGCGACGCGTCGCTCGTAGTCGGGCGGCTGGCCGGTCCGGCTGGCCGGGCCCGCGGCGGTTCCCCACAGGCTCGCCATCCGGCCCTGATTGCTGTCGGCCACCGCCTGCATGAAGCCGTCGACCGCGCCCTTGGCCGAGGAAGTCGGAGCCACGGTCGCGGGACTGGAGGCCCCGCCGCACCCGGCGAGGACGGCGGCGCACACTACCCAGCTCGGCTTGATCACAAGTCTCTCACCTGGCATATGTTAGCGGCCGAAGTTAATCCGTTGCGGAGCCTCCGGCAATGACGGCGACGATGCGGCTCTACATCAATGTCGATCACGTGGCGACGGTGCGGCAGGCCCGGCGAGCGGCCGAGCCAGACCCGGTCGAGGCCGCGATCCTCTGCGAGGCGGCGGGCGCCGACGGCGTCACCGCACACCTTCGGGAGGACCGCCGCCATATTCAGGATCACGACCTGGAGCGGATGCGCCCCGCGGTCCGCGTGCTCAACGTCGAGCTGGCGGCGAGCTCCGAGATCGTGGACATCACCTGCCGGCTGCGCCCCTATCAGGCCACGCTGGTCCCCGAGCGGCGCGAGGAGATCACCACCGAAGGTGGCCTCGATGTCCGCGCCCAGGGGCCGCGACTCAGAGACGCCATCCGCCGGCTCGACCAGGCCGGCATCCGGGTCAGTCTCTTCGTGGACCCCGATCCCGCCGCGCTCGATGCCGCCAAAGATCTCGGCGTGCCCGCCGTCGAGCTGCATACCGGGCAATACGCCAACACCTGGCGCGAGAGCGGCGAGGCACTGAAGGAGCTGCGGCGAGCCGCGCGGCACGCCGCCGATATGGGATTGTTCGTGCACGCCGGTCACGGGCTCACCTATCAGAATGTCGTGCCGGTGGCAGCCATCGCCGAGATCGAGGAGCTCAACATCGGGCACAGCGTGGTGAGCCGGGCGCTGACCGTGGGAATGCGCGGTGCGGTGGACGAGATGCTCCGCTTGGTGAAGGGCGCCCGGAGTTGGTAGCTTACGGCCGATGACCAACCCCCTCGCGGCGGCGGATTTCTTCGCGCTCGAAGCCGGTGAGTGTCTCGACCGGCTCGAGATGCTCGCCCGGCGCGACGTAGCGCCCCCGGCGGAGGATTTCCTGCGGGCCACCCGGGTGCTCCGCGGCTCCGCGCTGATGGCGTCGCAGCAGGCGATCGCCCGGGCCGCGGGCGGGCTGGAATCGGTCGCCCGGGCGCTGCGCGAAGGCCGCCGTCCATGGGACCCCGAATGCAGGGAGCAGGTGTCTCAGGCCATCGAGGAGTTCCGGCTGCTGGTCCGTCGGGTGCGGCAATGGGACGACGGCGATACAGTGCGGGCGGGCCGGCTCACGCTCGAGTTGGAGGGCCTGGCCGGGCGTGCGGCCCCGGAGCCGGCCGAGCGGCGCGGCGAGGACGGTGAGATCAATGCCGGCGTGCGCGCCTTCGTGGGCCGCGAAGGCGCCTTGATCGCCAGCGCCCTGGACCGCGCCGCTCGCGCGCTCCAGGTCGAACCAGGCGGCCGGGAGCCGCTCTACACCGTGATTCGGCGGATGCAGTCGCTTCGTGGCCTCGCCGAGCTGGGCGAGCTGGTGCCGCTGCCGGAGATCCTGGACGGCATCGAGCTGGCCGTGGGCGACCTGACCCGGCTCTTCGCGCCGCCGCCCGGCGTGCACCAGGTGATGGCCGCCGGCTCCATCGCTCTCACCCGGCTATCCCGCGACGTCGCCGAGCACGGACGGCCCGACCCCGATGCCGAGGAGGCACGGCACTTCACCGAGCTCCTGCTCCGCGCCTTTGCGGTGGAGCGCGATGTCGCTCCCATCGAGACGCTCTACTACGAAGACGACCCCACACCCTTTGCGCGGTCGCCGGGCCAGCCCCAGTTCGAGGCGCCCGCGCCCCTGGGTCCTCTCGAGCTGGTGAGCCAGGGAGAGCATCTCTGCCAGATGGCCGATCTCATCGGTCGTGCCCACTCGGCGACCGAGCGCGATCTCCGGCTCTATCATCTCGTCGGCGCCCTCCGCTCCGCCAGCATTCCCGGTCCCGATCCGGTGGCCGGGGCGCTCGCGGTGTTCGCCCGCTCGACGCGCGAGGCGCTGGCCGCCGGCATGGCGAGCCAATCGGCCGACGCCTTGGTCGCGAGCCTCAAGGCCGCCGGCGAGCTGCTCAGGTCTGTGGCCGACGCGGACGACCGGATGCAGGTGTCCCGCCGGATCCTCGACGTGGCGCACAAGCTCGACCAGGTTCGATCGGGCTCGGTGGAGACCGACACAGGGACCGACGCGGCCGAGGCGCTGCAGGGCGAGGTGGTGCCGATCGAGTCCCTCCAGTTCGACTCGCCCGCCGAGGACGAAGCCGACGTCGTCCCCATCGCGAGCCTGGCCCCGGATCCCGAGACCGCCGACACCGGCGGCGGGGCCTTGGAGACGAGCTTCCGGACGCTGGAACGGCTGCAGCGTGCTCGCGGCTCCGCCCCGCCGTCGCTCGAGGCTCTGGTCGGACGGTTGGATCCGCCCACCGACGCCGTAGCGATTCAATCGCTCTGCTACCGCGGCCGCTCGGCGCTGGAGCGGGCCGCCGCCGTGCGCCAGACGCTCGCCGCCGAGCTTGCCGGGGTCTCCGAGTTGGCGGCGATCCGGCCTCTCCTGCAAGAGCTGATGGACCTCGTCCCACTCGCGCTTGACGAATCCTGAGGCGTCGCCGGCCTCGGTGAGCCGCCGGCGGGTGGTGGCCGGCGTCATCGGGGCGGCGGTCGCGATCGCCCTGCTCCTTTGGGCGCTTCGCGGGGTCCATATCGGTGAGGTCCTGCGCCAGATCCGCCAGTCCGACCCTTGGCCCCTCGCCCTCGGCGTGGTTCTCGCTTCGATCACCTTTCCCATCCGCCTGGTGCGCTGGCGCCTGCTGCTGCGGGATGAGGCGGGCGGGCCGCTGAAAGCGTGGCCGCTGTGGCATGCCACGGCGATCGGGTTCATGGCCAACAATGTCCTGCCGTTCCGCGCCGGCGAATTGGTGCGGGTGTTCGCGGCCACCAGGCTGTCGGGAGTCCGGTTCACCGCGGCGATGTCCTCGGTCGCGGTGGAGCGGATCTTCGACGGGTTGGCCATCATCGGCCTTCTGGGCGTGGGCCTGCTCACGTCCGGGCTGCCGGCAGGAGTGCGGGTCGGCGGGGTCTCGCTCGCGCGCGGGGCTCAGGTGGCCGGCATCATGTCGCTCGCCGCGTTGACGCTGGCCATCGCCATGGTCGCCTTCCCGGACGCGGCGGAGCGGATGGTCCGCCGTGTGCTCCCGGGCGGACGTCTCACCGAACGGCTCGTCGCGCTCATCGGGGGGATCCGCCATGGGCTCGCGTCACTCCGCTCGCCAGCCTTGCTGCTGGGGGTGATCGCCTGGTCCCTCGCGCTCTGGCTGCTGAACGCGCTGGCCATGTGGGTGAGCTTCGCCGCCTTTGATATTCCGCTGGGGGTGGGTGGCGCGCTGGTGCTGCAGGGCGTGTTGGTCCTCGGCATCTCGGTGCAGCTCACCCCGGGCTTCATCGGCCAGTTCGAGGCCGCGATCGTCGCTGCCCTCGGGCTGTACGGCATCTCCAACGATCTCGCGTCCTCCTACGCGATCGCGTACCACGGCGCCACGTTCATCCCCATCACGCTCGCGGGCGCCTGGTCCCTCGCCCGCACGCCCGTGGCGCTCAGCGATCTGCGGGGCGCCCCGAGCCGGTGAGCGACACCGCGGTCCAGCTCCCGGCCCACGCGAAGCTCAACCTGTTGCTTCGGGTGCTTGCGCGGGAGGCCGACGGGTACCACGGGCTGGAGACACTGTTCTGCCTGGTGGATCTGGCGGACGAGCTGCGGGCGCAGCGGCGCGACGGGCGCGGCGTCACGGCCGAGGTGCAGGGCGCGGACATCGGTCCTCCGGCCGAGAACCTGGCCGTCCGAGCGGCGGCCGCGGTCCTTGCGGCGACCGGCGACCGCTTCTCGGTGCACCTCGCGCTCATCAAGCGGATTCCCGCGCGCGCCGGCCTGGGGGGTGGATCGAGCGACGCGGCAGCGGCGCTGCTCGCCGTGAACCGTCTGGCCGGCAACGCGGTTCCGAGGCATGAGCTGCTCCAACTCGCCGCCAAGCTCGGCAGCGACGTGCCTTTCTTCGTGGCGGGCGCCCCGCTGGCGCTGGCGTGGGCCCACGGCGATCGGCTGCTCCGGCTCCCTCCACTGCCATCAGCTCCCGCACTTCTCCTCACGCCTCCGCTCCCGGTGGCCACGGCAGAGGCGTACGCCTGGGTGGACGAAGCCCGGCGGACAGCGGGGCGCCGGGGCCCTCTCGCCCTCGATCTCGACGCTCTGTCGACCTGGGGCAGCATCGGTCGGATGTCCGGGAACGACTTCGAATCGGTGGTCTTCGGCCGCCACCCGGCCGTCCGCGCCGCCTTCGAGGCGCTCGCAGTGACCCGGCCCTTGGTGTGTCGGATGACGGGCTCGGGGTCGACGCTCTTTGCCATCTACCGCAGCAGTAGAGACCGGGAGGACGCCCAGATGATGCTCGGCCGGAAGCATGGGACGCTGACCGCCGTCGAGACCTTGGCGGGCCCGCCGCGGGGGCCGGAGCCGATATAGATTTTGTGGCGCACTGGCCCTTCGTCCAATGGCAGGACAGCGGACTTTGGATCCGTTAATGGAGGTTCGAATCCTCCAGGGCCAA